>JBKJYG010000029.1:0-3858 GCA_046715905.1 Hyphomicrobiaceae bacterium
CGGCTGCTGCAGCGGGCGGGGCCAGATATTGACGTTGCGGTAGTGGAAGTATTCGCCTTCCCAATTGAAGGGCCCGTCGGTGGTCGACATCGCCTTGATGATCAGGTCGTGAGCTTCCCAGTAACGATGCATGAGCCGCGCGGGATTGCTGTTTGCCGGTGCGATCTCGTAGGGCGCGCCTTTGACGAGGCCCAGCTCGATCCGCCCTCCCGACAAGACGTCAAGCCAGGCCATTTCCTCGGCAACGCGTACCGGGTCAGGACGGTTTGCGATCGGATTGCCGAGCGAAAGCAGCCGCGCCGTCTTGGTCTCGCGGGCGATGATGGCCAGGGCCATCGGCACCGAGACGGTGAGGCAAGTGGCCGTGCTGTGATGCTCGTTGACCATGATGTCGAGGCCACAGGCATCGACATAGGCAAACTCGTCGAGATAGCGGTTGAGCAGCCCGTGCCCGACGTGCGGATCGAAGTTGCTGTTGGGCAAGACGACGCGCAGCGAGCCCGACTTCAAGCCCGCTTCCCAGGCTGGATGATAGGCCATCTCGGAGAAGTACCAGACGCGCATCGTGCTCCCCTGCGGGTCGTGCTGTTCGATCGGTCGTGATGTCAGGCAAACGCCGACAGCTGCTCGACGAAAGCCTGCGGTTGCTCCCAATGCGGGAAATGGCCGGCGTTTGGGATCACCGCGAGCTTGGCGCCAGCGATCTCCCGGGCCCAGCTCTCGCCGTAGGTCGGGGTGACGATACGATCCTCGGCACCCCAGAGCAGCAAGGTAGGGCGATCGATGCGATGCAGCCAGCGCCGCAGCCGCGGGTTGTGCATATAGGGCTTCCAGCCATACAGCGCGAAGGCCTCGCGCCCGCGCACGATCGCGGCCAGCTCGGCTTCGGGCATCTGGGTGAAATCGACCTCGCCCTTTGCGGGGTCGGCCCAGGCCAGTTTCAGATAGTCGGCTCGCGACATGGCGTGCATGTCGGCGATATCGCGATCGTCGCGCCCGCGGACCTTGATGCCGACCGGATCGACCAGCACGAGTCGTGAAAAACGCCGGGTCGATCGCACCATCATCTCCGCCGCGACCCAACCTCCAAGGCAGGCTCCCATGAGGATTGCATCCTCGAGTGCCAGCGCGTCGGCGAGATCGAGATAAAGATAGGCCAGGTCCTCGACGCTGCCCAACCAGTCAGGCAGAGGCGACGCTCCGTAACCGGGATGGGAGGGTGCGATGACCCGATAGCGTTTGGCCAGCAAATCAAGCCAGGGCCGGTCTGGCCACAGCCCCTCGCCCCCATGCAAGAACACGAGCGGCCGCCCCAGTCCGCGCTCGATCAGTTCGAGGTCGACTCCGGCCACCGACATTCTTCGGCACATGCACCCCGCCTCGCCCCTTGCCGTTGGGCCCAGTGTAGGTCGCTGGCGCCACACTGCCAGAGAAACAGATGCAACGATAGACTTCACGTTGTGCGCAGCCGCGGGGATCGTGACACGCTTCACCGCGCAAGAATGCGCCAACTACTTCGCCGCCGCAGGATATGAGCCAACCTTTCGAAGCGGGATTATCTGCTGCCGCCTAGATTGGTTTGGCTCGCCGCCGCACCTCGCTCAGCAGCGGGACGGTCCAGAACGTTGCCATGCCCGTTGCAGCGCAACCGGCGGCCACAACGAACGAGGTGACATAACCAGATGTAACGTCGTGCAGAAAGCCTGAAAACCACGAGCCAAGGGCGGCGCCAAATCCCATGCCAAGCGCGATCGTCCCATAGATTCGCCCCACACCGCCGCCGGAAAACAATGTGGCGGCAAGCGTCGATATGATTGGTCCGCGAGTACCCTGGTTGATGCCAAACAGGATGGCCCAAGCATAGACCAGGATCATTGATGGATGCGAAGGCACGGCTGCAAGACACAAGATACCGATGATGGTGCCGAGATAGGACAATGTGATCATCATGCGCTGGCCGAATCGATCGACGAGCGGAGCAATGCTAGCATTTCCGATCAACGACAGCATGCCGCAAAGACCGAACGCGCCAGCCGCCACCAACGGCGGGATCCCTGCTTCCACCATGGCCGCGACGGACTGAGGAGAAACGGCAAACGAGGCGAGAGAGGTAAAAAAATAGACAAGCAGTAATGCCCAGAAAGACCGGGAGCGAGCGGCGCTGGCCACGGTCCAGCCGCCGGCGACGGCCTCATGGGCTGCCCGACGCTTCTGCCAGTCTGTCGACCCGTGCCACATGCGCGACAATGGCAAGACCGCCGTCAGTACTGCTATGCCGATGAGAGCGGCACCGATTAATCGATAAGCCTCCCGCCAGCTGTAGAAGTCGATCAGCATTTGCGCAATTGGCGCTGTGACGAGCACGCCGAACCCCGAAGCCGCGTAGGTGATGCCGATGGCCGTTCCGAGGCGGGTCTGATACCAGCGGCTGAGTAGAGCATTCGCCGAGACCATGCCCAGCATCGATACGCCCAGGCCGGCAGCAAATCCGACAGTCAGAAAGTAGTGCCAAAGCGCCGTGGAGGAGCCGGCCAACGCCAGACTTCCGCCAAGGAGAACCAAACCGCTGCAGTACGCCGTCCTCGCACCTAATTTGTCGAAAACCGCCCCGGCTATGGGACCTGCGAGGCCGGTCACGAGCATAAAGAGCGAATAAGCCCCCGAGACCTGTGACCGCGTGGCGCCGAGCGCCTTCTCGACCGGCAACAGGAAAACAGCGAAGACCTCCGTTGCGCCACGGCCCATCATGTTCATGGCGAAGGTGAGGAGCAGAACTGCTCCGAGCATCGAACGTGCTCCAGTCGTGACCAATTCGTTCCTACCTTCCACTAGTTCTCTCCGCTTTGCGTCCGGCCCCGGAACTCGGGGATCTTTGCTGCGACCTGCTCTGGCCTGCCGAGCGGGACTTGGAAGGCCGGCACGCGCGCACCTCTGAATTCCACCTCCGCCCGCGTCAGCCGCAGATGTTGCTTGAAGACGTTCTCGACTGCGCTCGGATCGCCGACGACGATGGCAACGTAGGCAATTTCCATGGCGGTTCCGATGGAGGGATGTGCGGCCGTCTTGACCCACGAAGGAAGCGTCGCCTCGGATCCAGATTCGGCGACGATCATTGAAATGCGCCTAGATTCAAATGGAACCAAGTGCGTTATCGTCCTCGATTAGAAGGACCTGCAGATCCCTATGTCACCAACATCTGTATTGGAGGCAAGGATCGTTCCACCCCTTTGTCACGCTCTCGATGACAGGCCGGCTCGTTAGCTTAGCTTCAAGTTCAGCGTCCTAGGCCAGTATTGTCCCAGTCCTGCCAAAGTTCGAACGCTGCAAGAACGGAGACGATGCCGCCAAGGGCCCAGTGCCAAAAGCGAAGATGATCTTGGTACGCGTAATGGAAGATGAAAGGACTAGCGACAAGCCAGATCCCGCACGCCAGCTGGGCATACTCTTGCCACCGGCGTAATCGAACCATTTCCAACTGTGCGAGCGCGAGCACCGCAAGGCCCGTCAAAGCAGAATTCACAACGACGGAAGGCACGGCAACTTTGTCGAACCACGGGGAAAGACCGATGGTCAATCCGAGCATTAGACCCAAGCCATCTTCCCATGAGCGATGCGACTTCAAAAAGTGCTTTATTGCCACGGTTCCCTCCAAGACACGCACGCGAAGCTTCGGGCGGATGTCACCGGATTCAACGTGACAGCGCAAGCTGTCATGCACGACGTCAAGTCGAGGGCGTCGCCAGATTGACCGTGATTTTCTTGGGTGAAGCTTTCGAGCGAGAACTCGCGTCCGAAGCCGTCTGTCTTGTTCGGCTGAAACTCCAAGTCGTGACTGGGGCCGCGCCGGCCCGTCAGCAC
>JBKJYG010000030.1:0-3614 GCA_046715905.1 Hyphomicrobiaceae bacterium
ACTGCAACGCTTGGGAACGCAACGACGCGAGAGCACACACGCTTGACGCAACGCGACGCGACTGCGACTGCGACTGACGCGGGGACGCAACTGGAACAGAGAAACGCGGTGCGAGACGCCACAAAGCCGGGTTGTACGCATGACTGGAGGCCGACGAACCTCCTCCACAATTGAACTGAGACTTAAAAAGCACACTGGAAGGTAAGCTCGAAAACTCCCGTCCTCTTCCGGCAAGCAAGCGACTGAAACGCAACTCAACTTTACGCATTTGAATGAACCTTAAGTTCGCTTCTCGTTCGCGTGACGTTCTGCTTACAGGCCATACTTAGCCGTTGCTTTGTGTCCGCACCACGACATAAAAACGATCACCTCAAGGAATTTTCGTTGACATCCATTCATGTAGCACAACGCGCCCCGTATTCGCGGGGTTTCGACGCCCGGGCGTCATGGCTCGGTTAGCTGTGGATAAGTCAGGCTCGCCGTGGTCCGCCGGCAAATGCGGCTCGCAGTGTGGCCAGAAAGCATGCCGCGGACACCGCGGCGTTCCAACCCGCAAACGACAATCCAAACCAGCGGCCCTGCGCTTCGTCACAGCGAATGACGCGCGTCTTTTCCAAACTTTCAAGGAGGCCGCCGGGGCTGCTGCTCAACGGGTTGAGGCCGCCCGCCGCGTGGCACGCGGTTGGACCCGCCCAAAACTTCCATTCGACGCCGGCGTGGTACAAGCCCAAGCCCGCATTGGCCAAAAAGCCGAGCGCGACCAGCAGGAACAAGGCAGTTGCCAACCGAGCGTACCCGGTCGAGTTTAACACCAGCGCCACGAAGAGCATCGGAATGCCGGCGTAATAGGTCCAGCGCTGCATGAGGCACAGCGGGCAGGGCTCAAAGCCGCCGAAATGCTCGAACACCAGCGCTAAGACGATCGCAATCGCTGCCAGGATCAGGGCCAAGGCGCCCGCCTGGTGACGGGCGTTGTACCCTGCAGCCTTCATCACAATGCTATCTCCGGCACGTTCAGAGGGCAACAATCCCGCTTTAAAAGACATACCGTACCGCGACAAAGCCGCCGATAAGCACGATGACGAAGATCGTCGTCACGGCGGTCAGCCGGCGCTCTATGAACTCGCGGATCGGCTCTCCGAACCAATACAGCAAACCCGCCACGAGAAAAAAGCGCATGGCCCGCGCGACCACGCTCGCAGCAACGAAGGCGGCCAAATTCATATGCGCGGCGCCCGCCAGGATGGTCAGGACCTTGTAGGGAAAGGGCGTCCATCCCTTGGCGATCAGGATCAACACGCCCCAATCCTGGAACCATGCCGAGACCTCAGCAAAGCGGGCGGCCTGGCCATACAATTGCAGGATGGGCCGCCCGATATACTCCAGCAAATAATACCCGATCGCGTATCCGGCGACCCCGCCGATCACCGATCCCACGGTGGCGATCGCGGCGTAGCGCCACGCGTGAGCCCGCCGCGCCAGCGTCATCGGGATCAGCATCAGGTCCGGCGGAATGGGAAAAACCGAGCTCTCGGCAAAGCTGACCCAGAATAAGGCTTGCGGCGCACGGCGATCGGCGGCCGTCCGCATCATCCAATTGTAGATGCGACGCATCATCTCGAGACCTGCTGAGCAGGCCCGCGCGCGCGCCAGCTCCCGATGGCGGGTCGCGGCAAGCCGACGTTGTCACGCAACGTCTTGCCAACGTAGTCCATTTGATGCAGGCCGCGCCGCTGCAGCTCGGGTACGATGAAGCGCACGAAATCCTCGTACGTGCCCGGCACGCTGGTCGCGCTGATCACAAACCCGTCGCACGCCGGCGCCGTGAAATACTCCTCGAACATATCGGCCACCTCCTTCGGTCCTCCGACCCAAGGCTGGTGGAGGCGGCCACGGCCGCTGAACTTCACGAATTCGCGCGGCGTCGGGTTGGTCTTGCCGCTGGCCTCCACGACGCGATCGCGGATGGTTTGCAGACCTGAGATGCCGTGCATCTGTGCATCGGTAAGCGGCTCATCGAGCGGCTTCGAACCGAAATCGAAATTGAGCGCCTCGGAGAGCAGCATCAGGCTGTCCACCTCCAGCGGCAGCTTGTCGAGGAGCGCGCGCTTATCCTCCGCCTCGGCCTTCGTGGCAGCGACCACGGGATGGACGAGCGCCCCGATTTTCATGCTGTCCGGGTCGCGGCCCTGACTGGCGCACGCGGCCCTCAAATCTGCGTAGTTCTTTTTTGAAGCCTCAAGACCTGGATTATAGGTGAAGATCAGCTCCCCCCATCGGGCGGCAAAGCGTTTTCCCCGTCCGCTCTGCCCGGCCTGGATCAACACCGGATGCCCTTGGGCCGACCGCGGCACGGTAAAGGGCCCGGGTGACTTGAAGAATGGCCCCGCGTGATTGAGCCGCCGCACCTTGGACGGATCGGCAAAGCGGCCCGTCTGCTTGTCGACAATCAGCGCATCATCGGCCCAGGTATCCCAGTGCCCGGTCACGACCTCGAGGAACTCGTCAGCGCGGTCATACCTCGCATCGTGCTCGATCACCTCGTTCCGTCCCATGTTGCGCGCTTCGGTATCGTTCAACGACGTGACGATGTTCCAGGCGGCGCGGCCATTGGTGATGAGATCGAGCGTGGCAAACATGCGGGCGACATGAAAGGGTTCGTAGTAGGTGGTGGAGTAGGTGGCTCCCAATCCAAGATGCGTCGTCGCCATGCCCATCGCCATCAGACACACGATCGGGTCCATCTTCACACAACGGATGCCGTTGGCCACCGCTTCGGCGTAGCTTCCGCTCTGGAACTCCGGCATCCCGAGACGATCATCGAAGAAGGCGAGCTGAAACTTCCCCTGCTCCAGCACCCGGGCGATGTGCTGGTAGAAATCGGCCGTCATGAAATCCGTGCGCGACTGCGGATGACGCCATGACGCGGCGAAGTTCGAGCAGTTCTGAGCCTGCAGGAAACCCACCAGGATCATTTTACGCATTTATGTCTTCTCCGCGGTGCCGCAGACCCGTTCCAACGGATCCTTGAAGACCGGTTTCTAGTTGGCCGTGGTCAACTCGTCCACTCTCGCACGTCGCAGCTTCCTCCGAGGATCAAATGGCGCCCTATTGGGAACTTCACGACCACGGCCACGGGCCTTATCTGCTGATGGTGCACGGATTTCTCTCCAGCCGGGCGCAATGGCGCGCCAATCTCCCCGCGCTGACCCGGTTCAGCCGCCCGGTCCTGCTTGAGCTGCTGGGCCACGGCCGATCGCCCGCTCCAGTCGAATCTGAGGCTTATTCGGTCGCCAGCTACATCGCGGCCTTCGACGCGATCAGAAACGAGCTTGGCTGTCAGCGTTGGGTTGTTTGCGGGCAATCGTTCGGCGCCGGTCTGGCCATCCAATACGCACTGCAATGTCCCAAACGCGTGCGCGGCCTCATCTTTACGAACTCGATATCAGCCCTTTCGGCCCCCGGCGACGCAGAACGCGAGGCAGCTCAACGCGAGAGGGTCGAGATCATCGAAGCCGGCGGCAAGCAGGCGCTCCAGAAGCTACGGATTCATCCCCGCCACGCCAAACGTTTTCCCGATGCCATCAAGGAGGAGCTGGTCGCTGACGCCGATA
>JBKJYG010000031.1:0-6831 GCA_046715905.1 Hyphomicrobiaceae bacterium
ATGTTGTGCCAACAGCTTGGCCGCACTCATCGTCAGCAGGGCGTAATTGGCAATCGAGACGTTGGCCGCCTGGAACCAGAGGAAAGCCGCATTGGCGACCACGCGCGGCAGTCCGAGACCGCCGTGCTCGGGCTCGGCGGTCATGGCGAAGAACCCTGCCTCGCGGAAGGCTTCGAGTGCCGCGCCGATCTCATCGGGCAGCACCACCCGGCCATTCTCGAACCGCGGCTCGTTGTCGTCGAGCAGCTTGTAGCTGGGCAGAAAATGATCCCGCGCCACCCGTTCGGCTGTCGCCAGGATGGCATCGATGCTGTCGCGGTCGTGATGCGCAAAGCCCGGCAGCGCCAGCACCGACTGAAGGTCGAGCAATTCGTCCAAAACGAATGCAAGATGGCGCGGATCGACGAGAGATGCCACGGAACGGCTCGCTGAGCTGACTATTTTCCGATATCAGCCAGCATGCCGCCGGACGCGACAAGCCGCTCGAGCAACGGCGCCAGCCGCCATCTGGGGCCAAACCGCTCGGCATAGCCCTCGATTTTGGCCGCGGCCTGCTTCAGCCCGATGACATTCTCGGCCTGCCACATCGGTCCCCCGCGCCATGCCGGGAAGCCATAGCCGGTCAGATAAATCGTATCGATATCGGAGGCGCGCATCGCAATGCCCTCATCCAGCACGTTGGCCCCTTCGTTGATCAGCCGCAGCAGGCAGCGCTCGACGATCTCCTCGGACGGCGGCTTGCGCTGGACCACGTCCTGCTCCTTGGCCACACGGGTAAACAGCGCCTCGATCTCGGGGTCGGGCTGCCGTTTGCGATCGGCGCCGTAGGTGTAATATCCGGCGCCCGTCTTCTGCCCATGCCGGCCCATCTCCGAAATCAAATCGGTAGCCCGATAGAGCCGATGCCGTTCGTCGGAGAACGTGTGCTCGCGGCGGATCATGTAGCCGACATCGATGCCGGCCAGATCCATCATCGCGTTGGGGCCCATGGCCAAGCCCCAGGCCTCCAGCGCTCCGTCGATGTCGGCGGGCGTCGCGCCCTCGAGCATCATCGCCTGCACCTCCTCGAGGTACGCCTCCAACATGCGGTTGCCGATGAAGCCGAAGCAGACGCCCGATACCACGCCGACCTTGCCGATGCGCTTGGCGACCGTCATGGCGGTGGCCAGCGTATCTTTGGCGGTCGCCTTGCCACGCACGATCTCGAGCAGTCGCATGATGTTTGCTGGCGAGAAGAAATGGGTGCCGATGACGTCGCCGGGCCGCTTGGTTGCCGCGGCAATGGCATCGACGTCCAGCGTCGACGTGTTGCTGGCGAGGACGGCGCCGGGCCGCGCAATCGCATCGAGCTTGGCGAATATCCCTTTCTTGAGCGTCAGATTTTCGAATACGGCTTCGATGATGAGATCGGCGCTCGCGAGATCGGCAAGGTTCAGCGAAGGCTTGAGCCGCGCCAATCGGGCCTGACCCTCCTCAGCCGTGATCCGGCCGCGCGCAACGTTGCTCTCGATCGTCTCGCGGATGCGGGTCACGCCCTTGTCCAGCGCGGGCTGCGCGGTTTCGAGGAGCGTCACCGGCAGGCCGGCGTTCAGGAAGGCCAAGCTGATCCCCGTCCCCATGGTGCCGGCACCCACGATGCCAACCGTCTTTATGTCGCGCGGCTTTACCTCCGGCCCGATGTCGGGAATATCGGCGACCTTGCGCTCGGCGAAGAACGCATACTGCAGCGCCTTTGCATACGGGCTGGCAGCCAGTTCCCCGAACAGCTCGCGCTCACGCGCCACGCCCGTGCTGTAGTCGCTGCCGACCGCCGCTTCGACTGCCGCGATGCAGTTGCGGGCCGCCATCGGACCTGACGCGTGCCGGGTCACGCCGGCGCGCTTGTTGTCGAACAGGCCGGCGGGCACGGAGGCCGGATCGATTTTAGAGGCGCTGGCCGCGCGCGCGCCCTTGCCTGCCGCAATCAGCTTTCGCACGAATGCCATTGCCCCTTCCACCACATCGCCGTCGACCACGCGATCGACGAGCCCGGCCGTCTCGGCCGCAACCGCGCTGACCGGCTGCCCGGAGACGATCATGTCGAGGGCCGCCGCAACGCCGATGATGCGCGGCAGCCGCTGCGTGCCGCCGGCGCCGGGCAGGATGCCGATTTTTACCTCAGGCAACCCGAGCTGGGTGACGGACCGGGCCGCCACGCGGTAGTGACAGCCAAGCGCAACTTCCAGGCCACCTCCCAGGGCCAAGCCATTGATCGCCGCCACGACGGGCTTTGCCGAAGCTTCCACGGCATCGATCACAGTCCCGAGCCCAGGCTGTTTCAGGCCGGAACGGAACTCGGCAATGTCGGCGCCAGCGGAAAAGGCCCTCCCCTCGCCCGTGACGACGATGCCTTTGATGGCCGGGTCACGATTGGCAGCGGCGATTGCCTCCTGCAGGCCAAGGCGAACGCCATGCGCCAAAGCGTTGACGGGAGGATTCGACAGACGCAGCAAAGCCACCTCGCCCCTGGTCTCCACATCAACCTTGGCCATGGCCTCCTCCTAAAAAACCGACGATTATCTCGAGAGCGGCTTTGCGGGCCGCCTCGCGGGCGGTTATCCTGACCGGCCAACATGCGGGAGAGAACGGCGATGCTCAAGGGCTTGATGATGGA
Organism: Hyphomicrobiaceae bacterium; assembly: GCA_046715905.1. Taxonomy (GTDB): domain Bacteria; phylum Pseudomonadota; class Alphaproteobacteria; order Rhizobiales; family Hyphomicrobiaceae. Next base: position 2,654 of record JBKJYG010000031.1, read on the forward strand.
CCGGCCGCTGCTGGTATCGAGCCTGATCGACTTCGCGGCCGAAGTCCACTCCCAGGTCTCGATCATCACCTCGAGCGTCGAAGGAGAGCTGCGCCAGACATCGATCGGCGAGATCCGGAAGCGTATTGTGCGGCTCGCCAATGCCCTGCGTGAGCTGGGCGTGAAACCGGGTGACCGGGTCGCCACCTTGGCCTGGAACACCGACCGCCACTTCGAGCTCTACTATGCCATCAGCGGTATCGGCGCGGTGTGCCATACGATCAACCCGCGCCTGTTTCCCGAGCAAGTGACCTATATCGCCAACCACGCCGGGGACACGGTGCTGTTCTTCGACGCGACGTTCGTGCCGCTGGTCGAGATGCTCGCACCAACATTCAACACGATCCGCACCTATGTGCTGATGACGGACGCGGCTCACATGCCCGCGGCCAGCCGTGTTCCGGCACTGCAATGCTATGAAGCCCTGCTGGCGCGCGGCGAAGACCAGATCACCTGGCCCGAGTTCGATGAAAACCTTGCGTCCTCCCTCTGTTACACATCAGGCACCACGGGCGAACCCAAGGGGGCTCTGTTCTCGCATCGCTCGACCGTGCTGCACGCGCTGTTTGCGCTCGCATGCCTGCCCGGACCGTTCGGCCCCGACAAACCGCTGTTGCCGGTGGTGCCGCTGTTTCACGTCAATGCTTGGGGATTGCCCTATGCGGCCATGCTGTCGGGGACGCCGCTCGTCCTGCCCGGTCCAAGGCTCGATGGCGCGAGCCTGTTCAACCTTCTCGACAGCCAGAAGGTCTATTCGTCGTGGGGCGTGCCGACGGTCTGGATGGGACTGCTGGCCGAGATGAAGAAGCGACAGCGCAAACCCGAAAACTTCAGCGAACTCGTCGTTGGCGGGTCGGCCGCGCCGGCCTCGCTGATCCAGACCTTCGAGCAAGAGTATGGCATCAACGTCATCCATGCCTGGGGCATGACCGAGATGAGCCCGGTCGGCACCATCGGCCGGCTGTCACCTGAGATGCAGGCGGCGCCCTTCGCCGAGCGGCTTGCCATCAAATGCCGCCAGGGGCAGCGCATGTACGGCGTCGACTTCAAGATCGTGAGTGAGGCCGGCGAGCGCCTGCCGCACGATGGCGAGGCGCAGGGTGAACTCTTCGTGCGCGGGCCGACGATCGTTTCGGCCTATTTCAACAACGAGAAGGCCTCGACCGCGGCCATCGATCAAGAGGGCTGGTTCGCCACCGGCGACGTGGCGCGCATGACACCCGATGGTTATCTCACGCTGGTCGATCGCACGAAGGATCTCGTGAAGTCGGGCGGCGAGTGGATCAGCTCGATCGATGTGGAGAACGTGGCGATGGGCTACCCGGGCGTAGCCAACGCCGCCGTCATCGCTATCGCGCATCCGAAATGGTCCGAGCGGCCCCTGTTGATCATTGTCAGAGCGCCGGGCGCCGATGTAACGAAAGAGCAGATCCTGACCCACGTCGGCGAAAAACTCGCCCGATGGCAAGTCCCCGACGACGTGGTGTTCGTCGACACACTGCCGCTCACCGCGACCGGCAAGGTGTCAAAACGCGAGCTGCGCGGGCAGTTCGCGGATTTCAAGCTGCCCGACTAGACCGTCTCAACTCCAGCATATGAAAGTTCGACAATGACCCTCAAGCTCCACCACGTGAATTTCTGCTCGACCAACGTCCCGGCCATGGACGCGTTCTATCGCGATGTTCTGGAACTGGCGCCCGAGCCCAGCCTCAGCAATGCCTCGCGCAATCTCTCCGAAGGTTATTCGGGCAAGGTGGCCTTCGTGACGGATGGCGCGACGCAACTGCACTTGGCCGAGCGCGACCTCGAGTGCGCCTTCCGCACGGGTCAAACCATCAATCCGTTGGAGCGCGGCCACGTGGCGTTCCGGACCGACGACCTCGACGGCTTCAAGAAGCGGCTGGAAGAGAAAGGCGTCCCCTACTCGAACTATGGCACGTGGGCCATGAAGGGATGGGACCAGATCTTCTTCCATGATCCGGAAGGCAACGTCATCGAAGTCCATCAGGTCCGCTGAGCCGATCACGGCGACCGCGTGACGTCGTCATTCTGCGCGTTCTGGCCATACGATTGGAAAAGGGTCAGAATGTGCGCCATCTCCTTGTCGTCGAGCGGATTTGGCTTGCCGAGCGTCAGCACTTTATAGAACTGCTCGGCCAGCACCTCCACTGCGGACGCCAGATCGAGTGCAGTCGCGCACGTCGGGCCCACCGCGATCTGGCCGTGGTTGGCCATGAGGCTGGCGTCACGCGATCGGAGCCCCTTTGCCACCAGCCGGGCAAGCTTCTTACTGCCAAAGGTCGCATAGGGGATGAGAGGAATGTCGTTTCCACCCGCGATCGCCACCATGTAGTGGAACGCGGGGATCGGCCGGTGGGCGCAGGCCAGCACCGTTGCGTGCAGCGAGTGGGTGTGAACGATGCCGCCCATGTCGGCACGCTGCCGGTAGGCCGCCAGGTGAAACAGCCACTCGCTCGACGGCTTGCGCTGACCCTCGGCAACAGCGCCGCTGTGCGCGACGGACACGACGTCGGCGGGGGTGAGGCTGTCATAGGCGAGACCCGACGGCGTGATCAGCATGCCATTGCCGAAGCGTTGGGATACATTTCCCGAGCGGCCCGGCGAAAGCCCGCGTCGGCTCATGTCGAGCACCGTCTCCAGCACCTCGACGCGGGCGCGCAGCTCGGCCTCCGGTCCGGTTGTATCGTCAGGGGCGGCCGGCATGGCGGGGCTCCGTGCTTCAATGCTATGAGATGGGCAGCACCCTACCAGCTCGATGTTCAGCCAAGGTTGACAGAATGACCGCTCCGGGCGCCTCGACCGCCATCCCCCTTACGGTTCTCACAGGCTATCTCGGCTCGGGCAAGACCACGCTCCTCAAGCGGCTCCTCGAGGACCCCGCGATGGCCGGCACGGCGGTCATCATCAACGAGTTCGGCGACGTGGGCATCGACGACGCCCTGATGGAGAAAGCCGATGATGACGCCGTCCTGCTGCCGTCGGGTTGCGTCTGCTGCGCTGTGCGGGGCGATCTCATCGAGACGCTCGAACGGCTGCATACCAAATTCCTGTGCGGCGACATCCCCCCGATCAGGCGCGTCGTCCTGGAGACCACGGGCCTCGCCGATCCCACACCCATCGTGCACACGCTGATGACGGAGGAGCGCGTCTATCGCATCTATCAGCTCGATGCTGTGGTGACGACCGTCGATGGCCAGCATGGGCTGGCCTCGCTCGACGCCGAGTTCGAGCCGGCCAAGCAGGTTGCCATCGCCGACCGGATCGTGATCACCAAGACCGACCTTGCGCCGGCAGATGACACGGCGCGGCTGGAAGCCCGCGTGCGCGCGTTGAACCGGTCCGCACCCGTGCTGCGTGCCATCAAGGGTGACATCGCAGCCTCCGCGCTGATCGGCCTTGGGGCCCACGAGCCAGCGCTGACGGGCGCTGATCCGGAGGTATGGCTGGCCGCTGATCGTTTCGGGGTTTCAGGCCCGGTTAAAGCGGAGCCTACCGGCATCGCGCACCATCAACACGGACCGGAGTGCGCGCCCGGCTGCGGACACACCGCGCCCATGCCTCCTGACGGTCCTGGAGCTTCAAGCTGCACCGATCCAACGTGCAACGATCCCGCTCAAAGCCACACCCATGCGCCGCATCTGCATGGCATTCAGTCGTTCTGCCTGACCTTCGCGGAGCCGTTGGATGGGCCTGAAATCTCCAACGCGCTGCAGCTCCTGGCGCAGCTCTACGGACCGCGCCTGCTGCGGATCAAGGGCATTCTCAACATCAAGGATCAGCCCAAGCCCTTTGTCGTGCACGGCGTGCAGCACGTGTTCTACCCGGCGGACACATTGCAGGCCTGGCCCGCTGCCAGCGACCGTCGATCCCGCCTCGTGTTCATCACCAAAGAGTTGCCGGAGGCCCTCGTGCGCCGGCACTTCAAGCCCTTCGTCGGCGAGGCGGCCTGAGCCCGCACCTCAGCCCGCCGCCCGCCGTTCCGGATAAAGCGACAGCAGGCCTTCGCGGGTGGCCGCACAGATGCCACGCTCGGTGATAAAGGCGGTGACCAGCCGCGACGGCGTGATATCGAAGGCTGGATTAGCCCCCGGCGATCCAGGAGCTGCGATGTCCACGGT
>JBKJYG010000032.1:0-2985 GCA_046715905.1 Hyphomicrobiaceae bacterium
CCACGACAGCGCGGTATGGCAGCATGCGCGAAAACGTGATCTCGGTGACGGCCATCCTAGCGGACGGATCGCGCGTGCGATCTGCGCGCAGAGCCCGAAAGTCTGCGGCGGGATACGATCTGACGCGGCTGCTGGTTGGCTCCGAAGGCACGCTCGGCATTTTCACCGAGTTGACCGTGCGCCTGCACGGCATTCCGGAATCGATCGTTGCCGCCGTGTGCCCGTTCGAAACGCTCGAGGGCGCGGTCAATTCGGTCATTGCCTCGATCCAGCTTGGACTGGGGCTGGCGCGGTCGGAGTTGTGCGACGAGATCCTGATCTCGGCCATGAACAAACACGCCAAGCTCAGCCTCGACGAGCGGCCGACCCTGTTCCTGGAGTTTCACGGCACCACGGCATCGGTGCGCGATCAAATCGAGCGCTTTGAGGACATCGCGAAATCGGAAGGCGCGATCCGCTTCGATTGGGCGGAGCGCGAGGAGGACCGGCGACGGCTCTGGAAGGCGCGGCATGAAGGCTTTTGGGCCATCAAGAGCGCCTATCCGGGCCGCGAAGCTCTGGCGACCGACGTGTGCGTGCCCATTTCGCGGCTGACCGAGTGCATTCTGGAAACGCAGGCCGATATCACGAGTTCGGGCCTCGTCGCGGCCATCATCGGGCATGTCGGCGACGGCAATTTCCATACGCAGCCGATGTTCGACATGGGCAACGCCGGGGAAGTGGCCGCGGTCGAAGGTTTCCTTCAGCGTTTGGCGCAGCGGGCCGTCGACATGGACGGCACCTGCACCGGCGAACACGGCATCGGCCAAGGCAAGAAGAAGTATCTGCTGGCCGAACACGGAGCAGGGCTCAACGCCATGCGCGCCATCAAGGCGGCTCTCGATCCCCTCAACATCCTCAATCCAGGTAAGATCCTCGCCGACATCTGAGGGAACGCGCCGATGGCCGTGCTGCTGATTGTCGTCGTGATCGGTTTCGGCCTGGCGATCCTGCCCCAGCTTTGGGTCAAGAGTGTGCTGCGGGAGCACGCCGTCGAACGGCCCGACCTTGAAGGCACAGGCGGCGAATTCGCCGAATACCTCGTCGCACAGATGAAGCTGCCGGGTGTAAAAGTCGAGGAAACCAACATCGGCGATCACTACGACCCCGAGACGAAGACCGTGCGCTTGTCGCCGCAGCATTTTGGCGGACGGTCGCTGGCCGCGATCGTGGTGGCGGCTCACGAGGTGGGTCACGCCATGCAGGACGCCACGGGATATGGCCCGCTGGTCGCGCGCGGACGGATGGCAAGGCAAGCGCAGCTCGTGGAAAGAATTGGCGCCGTGGTGCTGCTGGCCGCGCCCGTCGTGATGCTGGTTCTGCGATCACCGCACGCGCTGGTGTTCGAGCTGATGGCGGGCCTGCTCATCCTGGCCTCGACCGTAATCATGCATGCCGTGACCCTGCCGGTTGAATTCGACGCCAGCTTTCGCCGCGCCCTGCCGTTGCTCGAAGCGGGCCGCTTCGTGTCCCCAGAGGATATGCCGGCGGCGCGACGAATCCTGCGCGCCGCAGCCTTCACGTATGTCGCCGCCGCAGCGATCAGCCTGCTCAACGTCATGAGGTGGTTGCGGGTACTGCGAATCTGAGCGATCGCGGGATCAAGCGCTGCCGGCTGGCCGAGACAGCAGGCGCGCGACGCCGTCGGCGACGCCAATCTGCCATGCGGGCAAGCGGATCCCCAGAGTTCGCTCGAGCTTGCCGCAATCAAGGCGCGAGTTCATCGGACGGGGTGCAAGGCTCGGGCGCTCGGCGCTGGTGATGGGCTCGACGCGGGCTTGCGGACCGCCGTGCATTGCGGACACGCGAAAGACCTCGCGCGCCAGCCCGCACCAACTGACGACGCCCGCGCCCGCGGCGTGGTACGTGCCCCACGGAGCGGAAGTGCCATCGGACTCACGCGCGACACGTCGGGCCATTCCGAGCACGGCCTCAGCCAAATGAGGGGCGTAGGTTGGCGAGCCAATCTGATCGTCGACCACGCGCACGGTCTCCCGCTCGCCTGCGAGACGGAGCATGGTTTTGACGAAGTTGGTGCCAGTCGCGCTATGCACCCACGAGGTGCGCACGATGATGTGGCGGGAATTGGCGTGCCTTACCGCAGCTTCTCCCTCGAGCTTCGAGCGGCCATAGGCGTTCAGCGGCCCCGTGACATCCGTCTCCACATAGGGCGTAGGTTTTGCGCCATCGAAGACGTACTCCGTCGAGATGTGGATGATGGCCGCGCCGCGATTGAAGGCCGCCTCGGCCAGCAGCCGCGCCCCATCCCGGTTGAGGGCTGTGGCTGCGTCCGCCTCGTCTTCCGCCTTGTCCACGGCGGTGTAGGCGGCGGTGTTGATAATGACGTCGGGTTTGAAGTCCGTCATGGCGCGCGTGATCGAGGCAGGCTCGCACAGATTGAGCGCCGGACGTCCGATGGCGAGAGCCTTGATGTCCGGGGCCGCCGGGGCCAGTTCGACCAGGGCACGGGCAAGCTGCCCCTGCCAGCCGGCAATCAGGAGACGCATCTCAAACTCCGTCCGCTGCTGACGTCGAACAGATGGATGGACGACGTGGCTGCAGTGAGGCGCGGGATCTGCGGCACAACGCCGTCGCCGCCGCCGGCAAGCGAGATCACCATGGGCGCGGCTCCGGCCATGCCGTGGACCAGCCGGTTGGGCCCCAATTCCTCGACGAACTCTGGCGCAAAGCTCAGCCCTGGAGTTGTTTCGGAGACAGGATCGGGAGCCACCACGAAATCCTCGGGCCGGATGCCGATTTCGATCTCCTGACCCGATGTCGCCGTAAAAGCAGCGGCGTCGAAGGCGAGCAAGCCGGCGCCGGGTACCTGAGCCCGTCCTGGTTCGGAGATACGGCCGCGTACGAGGTTCATCGCCGGCGCTCCGATGAACGAGGCCACGAACCGCGTCGCCGGTGTGCGGTAGACGTCGCTCGGGCGACCAACCT
>JBKJYG010000033.1:0-5122 GCA_046715905.1 Hyphomicrobiaceae bacterium
CAGGCGAGCGGGATCGACGGCATCAAGGTCCGCATTTCTGTCAAAACCGATGACGAAGCCAGGGCCCGCCACATGCTCGACGCGGAGGAGGCGCTGATCCGCGGCGTGCTTGGTGACGCGGTGTTCGGAATCGACGAGCAGTCCATGGAGCACGTGGTTCTCGAAGAGCTTCGGGCAAGCGGCCGCACGGCTGCTGCGTTCGAGGTCCTTACCGGTGGCCTGCTGGCATCCCGCATGACGGCTCTCGACCGTGAGATGGCAACGTTCACCGGGTCGATCGTGAGGCCGATGACTGCGGCGTCCAGCGTGACGTCTGCCGCCGGGACGGAGGCCCGTAGCCGGGCTGCCGCGTCGCAAGCGCGGTCCCATTTCGGCGCCACCGTGGGACTAGCTGCATTGGCACCCGAGCCCGCCGAAGGCAATCCGCCTGGGAGTGTTTATCTCGCCGTGGAAACGGAATTGGGGGTCAGCTGCGAACGTGTGGTTCTGCCCCCCGATCCGGCACGCTTGCGCGAATATGCGGTCATCAGCCTCCTGAATTTGGCCCGCCGCTGCCTTCATTCGCAAAAGTAGCAACGCGAAAGACTTCACGATCCTTCCGTTGCCGGCCGGCCGCGCATCAGCAGCACGAGGGGGATGGTGAGCGCGCAGGCAGCCGTAAACAGTCCGAATGCATTCAAGTAGGCAATCATGGTGGCTTGCCGCGTGATTTCGTTGGAGACTTGCGCCAATCCCCCGATGCTCTCGAGGTTCCAGGCTCCCATCACATAAGGCAGGTTGAGGAGCTTGTTGAAGGGCGTCAGGGCTTCAACAAGGCGCTCGTAGTTGGTGCTGGTTGCGCGAACGATTTCAGAGACGCAGATCGAAATGAAGAAGCTGGAGCCAAGATTGCGCAACAGGTGATACACCGCCGTTGCCTCGGCCATATGCGCCTGACTGACCGTGGAGAACGTGACCGTCGTCAGCGGCACCCATATCAACCCGATTGAAAGTCCTTGCAACACGGCATTTGCGGTCAGTGTGGCATAGGACACGTTGAGATCGATCTGCATCAGCCAAATGCCGGCGATCAAAAGCATGCCGAACCCCGCGGTCATGCTGATGCGGGCGTCGATGCGACCTGCAAAACCGGCAATGAGAAATCCCAGGCAGCCGCCGACGCCTCGCCCAGCAACGACGAACCCGACCAGACTGTCCGTGTAGCCGGCCTGGCCTGTGAGGAGTGGTGGCAGCAGCACCATCGGCGTGAAGTTCAGCATGCCATAAATGGTGACCAGGACGAGCCCAAGGCTATAGTTGCGGTTGCGGAGCTGGCGAGGGTCCAGAAACGGGTTTTCGGCGGTCAGGCAGTGGACCGCGAAGATCCAGAATGCAATCACCGCGACCAGCGTCTCGAGCATGATCTCATTGGACTGATACCAATCCAGACGCTGGCCGCGCGCAAGGATGAGCTGAGTGGCGGCAAGCGCGATCGAGAGCGCAAGAAAACCGGTCCAGTCGAGACTGCGGTCCTTAAGCGGCTCCTCAGCCGGCAAACACACACGCAAGCCAATGACCGCAACAACACCGACCGGCACGATGGCATAGAATGCCCATCGCCACGTGTAGACTTCCGCCATGACCCCGCCAAGGGTTGGTCCGATAACCGGCCCGATCACGACCCCGAAGCCATAAAGGCCCATGACCATGGCGTGTTGCTTGCGGGGATAGGTGGCCAGCAGCACGGACTGAGCAACAGGCGTGGACGGCGCTCCGAATCCACCCTGGAGAATGCGCCAGAAGACGAGGCTTTCCAGCGACTCCGCCGCTCCGCACATGAAGGTTGCCACCGTGAACCCGGCAATGCTGTAAACCATCACGGAGCGGGAGCCGAAGCTGGAGACCAGCCAGCCCGTGACGGGCGTCACGATCGCCGTGGCCAGAATGTTGAACGTCATGGCCCAGGCGATCTCGTCGGAGGTCGCCGCGAACGATCCTTGCATCTGCGGCAGAATCGTCGAAACAATGAGCAGGGTAGTTCCGTAAAGGGTTGTGGCCAGCATCACTGAAATGAGGATCATCGCCCGACGCATTGGCGTGAGGGCTGGGACGGCCGTCTCGCTCGCCACGCGCGTCATAGGTGTCCTTGCAGGCCGATCGCTCGTGCCCCAAGGTCATAGGCCCCGGATGGGTCAAGGTAAAGGCGCAGTTAGGAAAGAACACACGTCGCGTCGAGACCGTTAGGTCCGGCGCGTGCTCTCAGCCAAACCGGCCGGTGATGTAGTCCTGGGTGCGCTGGTTCTTGGGATGCGTGAACATGATCGAAGTGTCATCGAACTCGATCAGGTCGCCCAGATACATGAAGGCCGTGAAATCGGAAACGCGGGATGCTTGCTGCATATTGTGCGTCACGATTGCGATCGTGTAGTCCCGTTTCAGATCCTCAATCAGCTCTTCGATACGCGCCGTCGCGATCGGATCAAGCGCCGAGCAAGGCTCGTCGAGCAGAATGACGTCGGGCCGCACCGCCACCGTACGCGCGATGCAAAGGCGCTGCTGCTGGCCGCCTGACAAGCTCAAGCCGCTGGCGTGCAGCTTGTCCTTGGCCTCCGTCCAGAGCGCTGCGCGCTCAAGCGAAATCTGCACCCGCTCATCCATTTCGGCCTTGGACAGCCGCTCGTAAAGACGGATGCCAAACGCAACATTTTCATAGATCGTCATGGGGAACGGCGTCGGTTTTTGGAACACCATGCCAACGCGGGCGCGCAGCAGATTGACATCCATATCCGGCGCGAGAATATCCTGGCCGTCGAGCATGACCTGTCCCTCGGCGCGTTGACCGGGATAGAGGTCGTACATGCGATTGAGCACGCGAAGCAGCGTAGACTTGCCGCAGCCGGAAGGACCGATAAAGGCAGTGACGCGATTGGCGGTCAACGCGACGTTGACGTTTTTCAGGGCGCGTGTCGCGCCATAGTAGAAACTGAGATTATTGATCGTGATGCGCTGCTCGGATTGTTTGGTCTGTCGGGCTGCCACAGCATCATGAAAGGGGCTGAGGTCTGACATCGGGGTATCATCCTTTCGACCGGTCTCAGCTCGCGTCTTAGCTCGCGCAGTAGCGGCCACGGCGGAATTGGTCGCAATCCCGACCCGGTTGGATGGGATAAAACCGCTTGCAATTATTCCACAACATCAAGCTTTCGGTTGTTGGATACCATTGACCGCGGTTTCATGAAGGCTGTGTGACAGCCATCGACCTATTAGGCAAGACGAGTGGCGGCGTGCGATCTCGCGCGTTTGGTGAACTCAAGCATCAGGTGTGGACCTCTGCTTGCGCCAATCCGTCAACGTTGTTGACGTGCTCGACGCTTCAGGCCAAGGCCCGGGCTATCCGGCGGGTCGGCCCGAGGGGCGCGCTTGACGCCGATAAAGGTGACATCGACCCCATCGGCTCTTTCACCGACGACTTTACACATGAGGCGGTCCCTTTCCGTGGCAATTTCCAGGGTAAATCGAGAGGGTACCCGCGCGTCATGAGTGAGTTCCAGGGAGGCCCCATCAGCGATCCGCTCTCTGACGATGCAAGGGATCTGCGGTCGCCCAGCGATGAGGATAGCGCCTCGAATGACTTTGGATCGCCGGCCAAAATGCCGGCGAAAGGGCGTGTGCGGCATATGAACCTTATTGAGCAGTGCGCGCCGCTCCTCACGCTGGTTCGCACAAAGGGGGGTCGAGCTGCTTTGCGCGGGCTGAGCGCGAGGAGGGTGGGAGCCGCGTTTAGAGCCAATCGTGCGACTGACGGACGGGCAACGCTGTGAGCGTCTGGCTGGTGAGCCAATCTTTGAGTCTGCGATCGGTGAGGGCATCAGGCCGAAAAAGGCCGGCGATCTTGCGTCGGCATCATGCGCGACGGTGCCAATCCGCAACGGGCGTTGGCAGGCATTAGAGTATCGCCGCCAGGATTGATAAGACGTTAAGCGACCTCATGTTGAGGCGCTCTTAGTTGCCGAACGGGCGGCTAGGTCTGCTCAATCCTGGCGGCGCATCTCGTGCTCCGCGATCGCCCGGCGGATGAGGGCGTCTTCATCAAAAATCGAGATCTGTAGCAGGCGCTGCTGCCCAGCAAATTTTGGTTTTTGCGTCGCAGGGCGGGGCGGCTCCCGTTCTGGCTGCTGGGGGGGAGGCTCAATTTTGGGCGGAGCACTGCCGTAATTCGGACTGAACGGTTCCGACGGATCGTCGAGGCCAGGCTTTAAAACCGGCGACGGCTGTACGGGAACTTCGGCCTCGACCTCGACACGAGCGATGCCTGAAGGAGACGAGGGCCCATTCACCCGGGCAGGCCCGGCCTCATCCGCGTACTTGGACGCGCAGCCCGCTCCGAGCAGGGCCAGGCCCAAAACGCAGCAACGTACGCTGCACAGGCTGACACGCAAGCCGCATGAATGACGCGAATGGAACATCGAACGCCTCTGACCCACACAACGGAAACAACCAAGCTCCGCCGAGTGTGATCCAGTCGGAGTTAAGGCTGGCTTAATTTGCGCACCAAAATCCGACAGCTCAGGTGAAGGGCGCCTAGACCTGCATGGCGGGCCGAAGCATCCGAACGATGCTCTCGGCGAAGGCGTCGTCAAGGCCGTCGGGGGTACCCGAGAGAAGGCGATACCAGAACGCTCCGTAGAGCAGATCCAATGTCGCTTCCACATCCAGATCGGGGCGGAACTGTTTGGAGGACAATCCCGCATCAAGCGCCTGGCGCATCATGGCACGGCGGGTTGAGACAAACACGGCATAGAACTTCGCACCGAATTCAGCATCGAGTTGCGCCTCGGCGATGAGGCCGCGAAGCGTCTTGCGTGCAGCGGGGATGCGCACGCCTTCGAAAAATTTCTTCAGCAAGGATGTGAGATCGGCAAATGCATCCCCCGTGCGTGTGTAGGATGGCAACCGTCGGAGTGCTTTCTCGGCGTAGGCGTCGAGTAGAACGTCAGCCTTGCCATCCCACCACCGATAGATGGACTGCTTTCCGACCTTGGCGCCTGCCGCAATCCGCTCGTCCGATTTACGATTGTATGGCTCTGTTTCCAGCAGCTCAGCCGCCGTATCCAGAATCGACGTTCGTGTCGTTTCGCTGCGG
>JBKJYG010000034.1:0-2512 GCA_046715905.1 Hyphomicrobiaceae bacterium
CGGCGCTGAAGGTGGCGCTCGCCTATCATCGCAGCCGCGGCGAAGGCCAGCGCACCCGTTTCATCGGCCGCGAGCGCGGCTATCACGGCGTCGGCTTCGGCGGCATCTCGGTCGGCGGCATGGTGGCCAACCGCAAAATGTTCGGCAACATGCTGGCGGGCGTCGATCACCTGCCGACGACTTACAACCGCGCCAAGCAGGCGTTCTCCAACCAGGAGCCGGAGTGGGGCGCCGAATTGGCCGACGATCTGCTGAAGATCATCGGCCTGCATGACGCCTCAACCATCGCCGCCGTGATCGTTGAGCCCGTGGCCGGCTCGACGGGCTGCCTGCCGCCGCCCAAGGGCTATCTCGAGCGCCTGCGCAAGATTACCGCCGACCACGGCATTCTCCTCATCTTCGATGAGGTGATCACGGGCTTCGGCCGGCTTGGGACCTGCTTTGCCGCCGAGCGGTACAACATCGTCCCCGACATGATCACCTTTGCCAAGGGCGTCACCAATGCGGCCGTGCCCATGTCGGGCGTGCTGGTGCGGGCGGGCATCTACGAGGCCCATATGAGCGGTCCCGAGCACATGGTGGAGCTGTTCCACGGCTATACCTACTCGGGTCACCCGCTGGCGGTGGCCGCCGCTTTGGCGACCCTCGACGTCTACAAGGACGAGGGCCTGTTCGAGCGCGCCCGAAAGCTGGAGGCGCCGTTTGCCGAGGCCATGCTGAGCCTCAGGGACGGGCCCAATGTCGTCGATATCCGCCCGATCGGCCTGATTTGCGGCATCGACCTCGAGCCGATCGCGGGCAAGCCCGGCCTGCGTGGCTATAACGCCATCGAGTCCATGTATCATGAGCACGATCTCTACTGTCGGGTCGCCGGCGACACCTTGGTAATCGCGCCGCCTCTGATCGCCACTGAAAGTGATCTGGCCGATATTACCGATCGTGTCCGGCGCGTGCTGGTGGCGGTGGCCTGACCTCGAACGGGGATCGATCCATGGCCGGCGGAACGGCGGGCTGAGGCGCAGGTCGCTCAGACCCGCGGCTGCGGCGCGACGACTGGCCGCGCGGAGCGGTGGAAAACTGGTGACGGCCGGGCGGTGCCGCATTGCGCTTGGCGGTCATCGCGGGTGACCCTCATGGTCGAGCGAATCATCGCCAGATCAGAATGGGCGAGCGGACCATGTCAGAGCCAGCCAGCGGCGCGAGGTCATCGGCGCGCAGCGAAAAACGCAAGTTCGCGTCCAAGCAGGCGCGCGGGCCTGGAGCAGCGGCCGTTAGCGACGATCTAACCCGCCATCGCGCGAGTGATGTGTTTGTACTCGCCTCCATCGTGGTATTTGTCACGGCGTTCGGGTTGGCACTCAACAAGCATGCGGGCGCCAGCGTCGGCATTGCAGCGCTCACGTCTGTGATGGCGTGCGCAGCGTTCGTGGGCCTGCACGTCCTGATGCTGGGGCGGGCCTTGAGTTCAGAGTCTGGTGCGCACGCTGACCCGTTTTCCAGCGCCGCGGCGGCAGCGACGCCCGCTGGTCCCGGTTCTGAACCCGTGTCCGCTGGTGCATCCCATCCGACGGTCGAGACCTCGCCGCTCGGATTGCGCCCAGGCCCTGCAACGATGTCCGGGGGTGAGCCCGACAGGCCGCGCCCGCGGCCTAACCCGCAGCGGGGCGAAGCACCTCTCGCCGGCCGGCACCGCGGTCCGCCACCGCTCCCAACGGTCCAGTCCACCCTGGAAGATCCAGGCCCCAGCAGTCCTGCCCCGGCAACACCGATGGCGCCCGAGGGCTCCTCCGAGCTGTACGCGCGCGCGCTGGGGACGTTTCGGCCCTCGCGAGAACCGACCTTGACGGCCGCAACTCGTATCCAAGGTCCACCGCCGTTTCCAAGCCGCGCCGCGTCGTCGTCGGACGATAGGCTCTCGGGCGCCCGAGAGTTCGAGCCACGTCCCAGACAGACGCCGTCCGGGAGAGAGGAGGCCGTCGCAGAGCAAGCCAACACAGAGCGGGCGAGCACTGAGGGGGGCAACGGCATGCCTGGGGTTGCGGCCTCATCGGGCCGAGTATCGTCTGCGCCCGATGACCTCGAGGCCATGCAGCTCCTGATCCAGCAGCTCGCCGAGCAGCTCAAGTCGCCTCACGTTTCCGCGCTGGCGGCACCGGGCGAAGCATTTCCGGAGCGAGCAGCGACGCCAGCTCCGCACGGTCGTGAGGATCGTTCGAACGCCGCGCCGCCGCTGCTGACACAACCTGATCAGCCGCCTGTTGAGCCGGAGTGGCGCAGTGGTCCGGCGACAGCGGATCGGCCGCATCACGCAGAGGGCGACAGCGCCATCACGCTCTCGGTCGCGGCTCTGCGAACCGCCGGCACCAGCATGCGCGGCGCCCTTGGCGAGACGATGCAACCCGCTCCGCCCGCCTTCGATGCGCCGGCGAATCACGACCATCGCCGCCTGGCGGCGGTGGCCGATGCACTGACGGCCGATCGGCTCGATCTCTTTCTCGATCCGATCCTGGCG
>JBKJYG010000035.1:0-7481 GCA_046715905.1 Hyphomicrobiaceae bacterium
ACGAACTCCACCAGCATGCGCGGGTTCATGTTCCGGCGCGCGGCCTCGTCGCGATACCGGTCGGGCGTAGCGTCGATGTTGAAGGCGTTGTTCTTGCCCTTGCCGGCCGCGATCACGGGATAGCCCAGCGCCCGGACGAAGCGGATCAGTTCCAAGGCCGATGAGGGCTCGTCGCCAGCACCGATGGTGTAGACGACGCCGGCCCGGCGCGCGGCCTCGGAGAGATAGGCGCCGACCGTCACGTCGGCCTCAACGTTCATCATGACAATGTGCTTGCGCGCCTCGATGGCCGAGAGCGCCACCCGGGCGCCAGCATCGGGACTGCCGGTCGCGTCGATAATGACGTCGACCTCGGGACAGGAGCACACGAGCTCCGTTTTCCGTACCGTTGCCAGACGGCCCCCGCGGACGGCGACCGAAACCTCGCTCATCGAGCTTGCCGCCTTGGGCACGCGGCAATCGGCGCCGGCAATCGCGGCGCCCGCCGTTACGCGCTCCGGATCGCTATCGCACACCGCAACGATCTCGATGCCCGGCATGTGAGCCGTTTGCACCAGCAGATCTGTGCCCATCTGGCCGCAGCCGATCAACCCAACCCGGATCGGCTGCCCGCGGCGCTCACGGTCAGCAAGAGCTTCGGCGAGCGGCATCCGGCCGTCAAACAGAGTTGGGCCAACCGATCCGTCCGGCATGACTGCGTTCTCCGCACCCAGCATGATAGCTCCGTTTGTGCCGTGGCTGTAGCCGCTCCCAGCGCCGGGATCTGGCTGCGACGAAACATGCCAATCAGGTCGCGTCAACCCGCCGATGAATCGGCCGTGCGGCTCTGCCGGGCCTCGCGCGGCACAAACAGGCGCGTCGGCGCCAGTTCTGCCTCCTCGTGCGCCTGCAAGGCCGACCAGTAGAGATCGCGGTCCGCCAGGAAGAGATCGCGTGCAAGCGCATCCGCCAACCGGTTGACGCCCGTCGCCAATCCCGGGATGTCTCCGGCCAAAGCGCCATGCGATAGCGTGGCTCCCCAGTTGAACAGGTGAACGTTGCTGAGCCCTGGTGAGGACCCGGGCGTCCGCTCCATCAGCTCGAATCCCTCGCCGAGGTAGGGAAAGCGCCCGCACTCAGGATGACGGGTCACGCGGCTGGCCTCGATGCGATGCCGCCACAGCAGCACATGCTTGTGCACTGCGGTCAACTCCGGCCGCAGGCTGAGATCAACGTCAAAGCCCGTGGCGAAGATGAGCGCGTCAAAGCTCAACCGCTCCCGCGGCGTGACAACCGTTACTGAATCCGAGCCCGGCACCACGTCGACAACGGGCGTGGCCATGGCGATCCGGAAATTGGCGAAGCGTTCGCAGCGCAGAACCGACTCGAACGGTGGTGGCACCTGCTCCTCGGCTGCGTAGGTGAACATACGCCAGCGCATATCGTCGTCCAGTCCCGCGTAGCCCTTGAAGAACCCCGGGAAGCTCATCCATTTCGATTTGTTGACTTGCGGCAGGTGCGGACGGCGCACCAGCAGCACCACCTCAGCGGCGCCAGCCTCCAGCGCCGTTGCGGCGCAATCGAAAGCGGTTGCCGCACCGCCGACGACCGCCACGCGCCGGCCGGCAAAACGATCGAACGCGATCGTGCTGGCGGAATGAAACACGGTGTCGGAGACAGATGGCGGTGCGTCGGAACCTGGAAACGCAGGCTGGCGCGGTGCCCCTGCTCCCTCCCGGCCACCCGCCAGGACAACCTTACGCGCCAGCACCGTTTCACGGCGTCCCCCGTGGTTCAAATCGACCGCGATCTCCGCGCCCGACGGCTTGATGGACAGCGCCTCGACCTCATTTTCGACCGCGACGCCGACGGTCTCGCGGACGAAACCCAGATAATCCTGCCAGTCGAGCCGCCCGGCCTTGTGCAACCGCTGCCAGCCCTCCGGCCCATGCTGAGCCTCATACCAGGCGCGGAAGGTGAGCGAAGGCACGCCCAGATCGGGTCCGGTCAGATGTTTGGGCGAGCGCAGAATGTGCATCCGCGCATAGGTTGCCCACGGCCCCTCGCGGCCCTTCGGCGCCCGGTCCACGATGCGAACGTTGCGAATGCCGTCGCGCATCAGAGCAAAGCCAAGCGTTTGCCCGCAAAGCCCCGCGCCGATCACCAGCACGTCGAGCAGCGGCCGTCCGTTCGAGCCTTGGCGCTCGGGAACCCAGCTCGCGGCAGGAAAGTTGAGCCGGGCGAGATCGTCCCGCGCCGAAGCAGCCAGGGTCGCGAGTGCCGCAGATTGGCGTTCGCTCTTCACGCCCTCCCAGATGTCCGTCATGGTCGGAAGACAGCTCCGTTGTGGATCAAGTCATGATTGACCTTCACTGTTACTACAGCCTCTCCTCGCCATGGGCGTATTTTGCACATCCCCGGCTGCAAGAGATCGTGCGCCGTCATAACGCCCGATTATGGCTCAAGCCATATGACTTCCAGGCCGTGGTGCCCAAGACGGGCGGCGTCCCCCTGCGCACGCGGCCGGCGCCAAGACGCCGCTATCACGAGCTCGAGCTCGATCGCTGGCGGCAGTACCTCGGGATGCCCCTCAATCTCAGGCCGCGCCATTATCCCGAGGCGGTCACCGATCCGGACTGGAACAAGTATGCCGGCTGGATGGTGATTGCCGCCCAGGATCAGAAGCTGGACGTCGCACCGTTGTCGTTTGCCCTGCTCCGCGCACTGTGGGCCGAGGAGCGCGACATCTCTCTGCCTGAGGTGCGCCAAACCGTTGCCGACGAGCTCGGGCTGCAGGGTGCCCGGCTGGTCGCACTCGAGGGCAGCGAACGCGTGCAGTCGTTGTACCGGACCTACACCGCCGAGGCGCTGCAGCTCGGCGTCTTCGGTGCTCCGACGTTCGTTGTCGGCGGTGAGCTGTATTGGGGGCAGGACCGGCTCGACTTTGTTGACCGGGCGCTGTTCCGGCAACAATCGGCCGGGCAGCCACAAACGAGTTAGCGAGCAAGGGATTGCAGCAAGGCCTTTAACTCGGGCTCAGCCACCGCCTCGACGGCTTCGTTGAGATCAAACCAGGCGCGCCGCCGCTCGTTCGCTTCCGGCCACGTCTCGACCTCTTCGGTGACTTCGAGCAAGTACACCACGACTTCGATGGGCAACAGTTTCCCACCTTGCCGCTTTTCATAAGCGAAGATGCCGATTTCAGCTGCAACGGCATGCCCGCGCACGCCCGCCTCCTCCCAGGCTTCTCCAGCGGCCGCCTCATGATCGGGAAGCTGCGGCCATGGCCACCCCTTGGGGATCACCCATCGCTGCGACTCGCGTGAGGTCACAAGCAGGACTTGCAGCCCCCCCGCGTGGCCGGGCCGGATAGGGAGCGCACCGACCTGTTTCAGGTTTGGCATGGCACTCGGTTTCATCCCTCGAAGGTCGCCCACCGCTCCGATCCAGGTTGACGCTCTCGTCTAAGGCCTCTCCCTTACCAAGTGCTTTACCAAGGCAAAATTACGCCACCTCCCTCAACATGTCGTGACTATCGCGCTCGCTTGGTAAGGAAGCGAACGCCAGAACCGCCCCTTGCCGGGATGGCCCGCCCCTCAGTCGCGTTCGACGCACATGGCGATGCCCATGCCACCACCGATGCACAGCGTGGCCAAGCCTTTCTTGGCGTTTCGGCGCCGCATTTCGTAAAGCAACGTCGTGAGCACGCGCGCGCCCGAGGCTCCGATCGGATGCCCGATGGCGATTGCGCCGCCATTGACGTTGACCTTGTCCGTGTCCCAGCCAAGACCCTTGTTGACGGCGCACGCCTGGGCCGCGAAGGCCTCATTAGCCTCGATCAGATCCAGATCCTTGGCACTCCAGCCCGCTTTCTCGAGCGCCAGCTTCGAGGCCGGAATGGGCCCGGTTCCCATGATCGCGGGGTCAACGCCGACACTGGCCCAGGACACGATACGTGCCAGCGGCTTGATGTTGCGCCGCTTGGCTTCCGCAGCCGTCATCAGGACGACCGCTGCCGCACCATCGTTGATGCCCGAGGCGTTGGCGGCCGTCACCGAGCCATCCTTGGGATCGAAGGCCGGGCGCAGCTTGGAGATCGCTTCGAGGGTGACGCCATCCTTGATGTATTCATCTTGAGAGACGACCGTCTCACCCTTGCGCGATTTGATGGTCACGGGCACGATCTCGTCCTTGAAGCGACCAGCCTTGCGTGCTTCAGAAGCCTTGTTCTGGGAGGCGACCGCGAACCGGTCCTGCTCGTCGCGTGTGATCTGGAACTGGCGGGCGACGTTCTCGGCCGTGTTGCCCATGTGATAGCCGTTGAAGGCGTCCCACAAGCCATCCTTGATCATGGTGTCGATCATCTTCGTGTCGCCCATCTTCGTGCCCTCGCGAAGATGCATGACATGCGGCGCCTGGCTCATGCTCTCCTGGCCGCCAGCCACGACAATCGTGGCGCCGTCGAGCACCTGTTGGGCGCCGAGCGCGACAGCGCGCAACCCCGACCCGCAGAGCTGGTTCATTCCCCAGGCCGGCGCCTCAACCGGGATGCCAGCGTTGATCGAGGCTTGGCGGGCTGGGTTCTGGCCGGCTCCCGCGCTCAGAATCTGCCCCATGATGACTTCGGAGACATCGGCGGGCTTGACACCCGCCCGTTCGATCGCGGCCGTAATCGCAATCCGGCCAAGCTCGTGCGCGGGCACGCTCGAAAGCGCTCCGTTGAAGGCCCCCACCGGTGTGCGAGCCGCACTGGCGATGACAATGGTGTTGGCATCGGTACTCATTCGAGTCTCCTGCTTGTGTGTGTGGCGGCGAGCCGAAGAGCCCGCGAACCTGCCCGTTGATCGGGCTCAATCGATTGCAGCGCTTTAGCCTTACATGCATGGTGCCGATCGCACAATTTGATCGTTTCTCGCGCGATCGCCCGAATTTGTTAGCGGAATGGGGTCGAACGATCCGCCTGCGTCCGATAAACGGTGGCGTTAGCTCTGAGCGGCCTTTCGCCGCTTGTTTCCGATCTCAACCTGATATGGTAGAGTTTGGCTCTCGACGAAAGTGGGTCGCCATGCTGAACAAGACGGAATCCGCCGATCCCAAGGCGCTGGTGGTCATCAAGAAATACGCCAACAGGCGACTGTATAATACCGAGACGAG
This sequence comes from Hyphomicrobiaceae bacterium, assembly GCA_046715905.1. Taxonomy (GTDB): domain Bacteria; phylum Pseudomonadota; class Alphaproteobacteria; order Rhizobiales; family Hyphomicrobiaceae. The sequence goes on from JBKJYG010000035.1 coordinate 5,134, forward strand.
TACCTACGTCACCCTCGAAGATTTGGCGGCCATGGTGCGCCGCGAGCGGGATTTCGTCGTCTTCGACGCCAAATCGGGCGACGACCTCACACATGCGGTGCTGACCCAGATCATCGTCGAGGAGGAAAGCCGCGCCGGCACGCAAACGCTGCTGCCGATCCCCTTCTTGCGTCAATTGATCCGCTTCTACGGCGATACCATGGAACGGATGGTTCCAAGCTATCTGCAGGCGAGCCTCGATACCCTTACGCGCGAGCAGAGCCGGTTCCGCAAGCAGTTTACGACTGCTTTCACCCCTGTGGGGGCTTTCGAAGCCTACCAGGAACAAGCGCGCAAGAATTTGGCGTTGTTTGAGCAGGCGATGAGCGTGTTCGCCCCCTTCAACGCGGCGGGAACGGAAACCGAAGCGGCTGCCGCTGCTTCTGAGGCTGGCGCAACCCCGCAAGGCGATCGATCGGCGCCTGACACCGCGGCCGAGGCGGCGAAGCCGGCAGCACCCTCCGAAGACGCGTTTGCCAACCACCCCCCGGGATCCCCGTCGGTGGCTACCCGCGCGGCCTTTGCCCGGTCTGAAGCCGCACCCCCAGCCTCGGCCACCAGCGCCGATCTGGCGGAATTGAAAGAGCAACTTGCAACGATGCAACGGCAGATCGCCAAGCTGGCCGCGAAAGCCAAGTAGCCGTTCAGTTGCCGCGCAGCTCGATCTCGATGAACACGAACTCGGTTTGGCTGGCATTGACGACGTTATGCTCCACGCCTTGCTGTCGGGCATAAGGCTGACCCGCCGTCAATTCCACGGTGCGCTGCGTGCCGCCCGGCTCCTCCAGCATCAAACGGCCGGTCGTCATCGGCACCACGACGTAGTCGAGCCCGTGTCGATGCCAGCCCGTTTCGGCGCCGACCGCAAAGCGCCATTCCGTTGCCAGAACCCGATCACTGTCGATCTGCACGCGCGCGCTGGCTTTTGGTCTTGCGTTCGGCATTGAGATGTCTCCTGTTGTGCGGGCATCGGCTCACCAAGCCACGGCCTTTGGTTCTAACAGTTGCGCAAGAGGCACGATCCATGATTTTTGATCATCGAACCTATACTTGCCGTCCCGGCAGCATCAAAACCCACCTCGACCTGTATGAGAAAATGGGGTTCGCGCCGCAATCCAAGCATTTGGGGAAGCCCGTCCTCTACGGCGCCACCGAAGTCGGGGACGTCAATGCCTATGTGCATGTCTGGGCCTACAAGGACTTGGCGGATCGGACCGCAAAGCGGGCCACGCTGTGGGCTGATCCCGAATGGCTGGCCTACGTCAAGGCGTCGGGCGAACTCGGCGCCCTCGTCAAGCAAACGAACATGATCCTGGTGGCACCGGCCTTCTTCAGGCTGCCGGTCTGAGCCAGGCGGGACGCGAGCCCGCCGCCAGAGGCGCGTGCTCCGACCTTCTGAACGCAGATGGACACCCCGTCCATGGTTTGCTAAAAGAACGACAGTTTAAAGCGTTCCGGAGCGGCCACGACGTGTGGGCATCGGGACGTTGTGCCGTTACACATGAACGTCCTTAACGGGAAAGGCTCCACTTGCAAGTCCTCGTCCGCGACAACAATGTCGACCAAGCCCTGAAGGCGCTGAAAAAGAAGATGCAGCGCGAGGGTATTTTCCGCGAGATGAAGCTCCGGAATTATTACGAGAAGCCGTCGGAAAAGCGCGTCCGCGAGAAGGCGGAGGCGATCCGTCGCGCTCGCAAGCTTGCGCGCAAGCGCTTGCAGCGTGAGGGCTTGCTGCCCAATAAAGTCGTCGCCAAGCCCGGCCCAGGCGGGGCCACGAGAGGCGGTCCAGGCCGTGGCGGCATGGGCGGTGGAGGCGGAGGTGGTGGTGGCATGGGCGGCGGCGGGATGGGCTCCCGCTAGAACCTCCCTGCTCGAGACCGTTCGCGATGCGGGCCGCGTCTGTGGGTCGATCGGCGGAATGGGCTTTCGCTCGACATCCTGGTCAACCACCGTCCGCGATACGGGCCAACTCCCTCGGATCAGGCGCGCTGCGCGGCGTATCTTTTGAAAATCTCGCGACGCTGTCTCCGGCGGCACCGCCGTGTTGCGATTCGTAGTCGGCTGTGTATAGTCCGCGCGAAAATGTCCGGGGAGAGATGGCCGAGTGGCTTAAGGCGCACGCTTGGAAAGCGTGTGTGCGGGAAACCGTACCGTGGGTTCGAATCCCACTCTCTCCGCCATATCACATTGATTCAGCAGTCTAATTTCGGATCGAAGTCGCTCCGCCCTAATTTACGCCCCATCGGCAGCGGGTTGCGTCGGCTTGGCGCGAACATCTGCTCGATGGTTTGATTAGTTCTGCCTTGCTC
>JBKJYG010000036.1:0-5316 GCA_046715905.1 Hyphomicrobiaceae bacterium
TCGATGCGCGCGGTCACCGGCAAGCCTATCAAGCTGATGGGCGTTGGCGAAAAGTGGGACGCACTGGAGGATTTTCATCCCACGCGCATCGCGGGCCGTATTCTCGGCATGGGCGATGTGGTCAGCCTCGTCGAGCGGGCCGCTGAAACCATCGATATGGAGAAGGCTCAGGCCATTGCGCAAAAGATGCGCAAGGGCGCGTTCGACCTCGATGATCTGGCAGACCAGCTGAAGCAAATGCAAAGGCTCGGCGGCATGGGCGGGGTGATGGGCATGCTGCCTGGAATGGGCAAAATGCGCCAGCAGATGGCCAACGCAAATCTCGACGAAGGAATTTTGAAGCGTCAGGGCGCCATCATCTCGTCGATGACCCCCTTCGAGCGGCGTAATCCCAAGCTGCTCGACGGCAAACGCAAGCGCCGGGTCGCGGCCGGGTCGGGTAACCGGGTCGAGGACATCAACAAGCTGATCAAAATGCACCGGCAAATGGCCGACATGATGAAAATGCTCGGCAACAATCGCGGCATGATGCAGCGCATGGCCGGCGCGCTGGGGATGGGCGGCGGCATGGGCGGCGCCGGGATGGGTGGGGCACCCAGTGCCGCCGAGCTTGAGAAAATGCAGGCGGAGCTGGCCCGGATGGATCCCAAGGCGCTCGAGCAGCTCCCAAAAGAAGTGCGCGACTTGCTGCCCAAGGCCGGCTCTGACGGTCGGGGCAGCAAGGGTGGCTTCCAAGGCGGCGCGCTGCCAGGGTTGGGCAAGGCCGCATCGAAACTGCCGGGCTTGCCGGGTTTCGGCCTAGGGCGCGGGGGCTCAGGCCTTCCGGGCCTTCCGGGAAAGAAAAAGTAGAATACAGCGGAGGTCGGGCCAGCAGCACGTGCGGCCCGCCGGCTCCGGATGCAATCACAACGAACACAAATCTGGAAGGAACAGCAATGTCGGTTAAAATTCGTCTCTCGCGCGGCGGTACGAAAAAGCGCCCCTACTACTACATCGTCGTTGCCAACAGCACGGCGCCGCGCGATGGCCGCTATATCGAACAGATCGGAACGCATAATCCCATTTTGCCGAAGGACCATGCCGACCGCATCAAGATCGATATCGAACGGGCCAAGCATTGGCTCTCGGTGGGCGCGCAGCCGACCGACCGGGTGGCCCGATTCCTGGATGCGGCCGGGCTCCTGAAGCGCGTGGTTGCAAACAACCCGATCAAATCCAAGCCGAAGAAGAAGCGGCTCGAACGCGAGGCGGCCGAAGCGGACGCGGCGGCGAAGAAAGCTGCGGAAGGCGACGCACCGGCGGCGTGAACCGGCCCAATGTGGGCGACTGCGCCAGCAAAAAGGCCGCGTCGTGCGCGGCCTTGGTCGATCGCTTCAAAATAGAGCTGGGGTCAACCCAGCTTGCCCATGGCCACCGCCGTGTCGCTCATCCGGTTGGAGAAGCCCCACTCGTTGTCATACCACGAGAGAACGCGCACGAGCGTGCCGTCCATCACCTTGGTCTGGTCGAGGTGGAACACCGACGAGCGGCTGTCGTGGTTGAAGTCGATCGACACATTGGGCTGGTCCGTGGTGCCCAGGATGCCTTTCAAGGATTGACCGGCCGCGCGCTTGATGGCCTCGTTGATTTCCTCGGTCGAGGTCCTCTTTTTGCTGACGAATTTGAAATCGACCACCGAGACGTTGGGCACGGGCACGCGGATGGCCGTGCCATCGAGCCGTCCCGCAAGTTCGGGCAGTACGAGACCGACCGCCTTGGCAGCGCCCGTGGTGGTCGGGATCATCGACAGGGCAGCCGCCCGCCCGCGATACAGATCCTTGTGCATCGTATCGAGGGTCGGTTGATCGCCCGTGTAGGCGTGAATTGTGGTCATGAACCCTTTCTCGATGCCGACAGCCTCGTGCAGCACCTTGGCCACCGGCGCCAGGCAGTTCGTTGTGCACGACGCATTTGAGACGATGCGGTGCTCGCCCGTCAGCTTGTCGTGATTGACCCCGTACACGACGGTGAGATCGGCGCCGTCGGCCGGGGCGGAAATGAGCACGCGCCGGGCGCCGGCTTTTAGATGCGCGGCAGCCTTCTCCTTGGTTGTGAAGATGCCGGTGCACTCGAGAGCGATATCGACGCCCATGGCCTTGTGCGGCAGCGTGGACGGATCCTTGATGGCCGTGACTTTGATGGGCCCCTGGCCGACGTCGATCGTGTCGCCGTGAACTTTCACCTCATGCGGGAAGCGGCCGTGTACGCTGTCGAATCGCAACAAATGAGCATTGGTCTCGACCGGACCGAGATCGTTGATCGCAACGACCTGGATGTCGGACCGGCCCGACTCGATGATCGCGCGCAGAATATTGCGGCCGATACGGCCAAAACCGTTGATTGCGACTTTAACCGCCATGGTCTGGGCTCCTTCGGCCTTGCATCGTCAAATTCCGGTTAGGTTCGTTGCAGCGGACATATGCCGGCGTTGGCCCTGATCTGAGACCAATCGACAAGCGTGTGGTTTCAAGATTGTGCGGGCGTAGCAGTGGAAACGCCGCGCGAAACGGAGAGTTCGAAATCGCGGACAACTTGTCCGTCACCGCGCGCGCTGTCAATGCGCCAGCCACAGCTCTTGTTCCCAGTCGAAACCGATCGCGGCAGCTTGCCCCGTTGACCTTCGCGGTCCCCGGCCCGTAAGGTTAATACGATTTGCCGTCACGCATTTTTGGAATCACTTCATGGCGAGTCGCGAGCCTAGCCGGGTCAAAAAAGGTGCCGCGGACCGGCCAAGCGCAATCGTCGCCAAGCCGGGTAAATCAGTGGGCGCAAAGGCGCCAGCGAGTTCAACCCGACCACCGTCGGAGTCGGAAGCGCAAGCGCAAGCTGCGCCGTCATCGGATCCGCCGACTGAGCCATCGTCTCAGAAACCACCTCAGGAATCGGACGCAAAACGTCCTCGCGGTGCCCAACGCTCGGATACAAGAGGCCCAACGGCGGAAGTATCGGCCTCTCGGAGGGTGCAGGACCTCGAGGCTGAATGCGATCGTTTGCGAGCCGAACTTGCGCAGGCGCAGGCCACTATCCAGGCTTTGCAAAGCGCAAGGGATTTGGCTCTGAACCGGATTGAATGGGTGATCGACTCGCTTCATAACCTGATCGAGGACTAAACCTTCCCCGAACTCAATCCGGTGAGGTCGGCTGGAGCGCCATGGGCCACGTCGCCGTTACCCTCAACAGTCGCACGTATCGCCTGAACTGCGATGATGCCGACGAATTTCGTCTCCGTCAGCTAGCCGCCTACGTCGGTCGCCATGTCGAGCGCCTGGCGGGGGAATTCGGCAATGTCGGCGAGGAGCGCTTGCTGCTGATGGCGGCGCTTGTCATTACCGAAGAATTGTTCGAGGCGCGCGGGTGTGCGGACGAGCTGCCTGCGCCGGCCATCGACGACACGAATGCTACTGCGGAGGCGCCGGCGAGCCCGTTGCAAAGCGGACCCGTAAATCCACGGAGCGTTCCGGATATCAAGGTCGGAAGCGGCTTGGGACCAGTGCCGCAGGCAGATGCTGCTGCCGAACCAGGGTCCGAGCCTGCGTCAGAACCTGAGCAGCCCACCGGCGACAACGGTCCGCCAGCCGTCGATCCGGCAATAGCCCAGCGGGCCGTCCGGCGGTCATCCCTGGAGGAGCGGCTGCTGCAGGCGAGGCATGCGGCGGCACGGAGCGGCATCAAGCCTGAAGGCGAATAAGCCGCTCCCGACGGGTACAATTGATTTGTCAAGCTCAAGGCTGAGAGATTGGAATTTCCTCCAGTATCGCTTACATTGAGCCTGCAGGGCTGCGGAGTGCGTTAGGGCACACGACCCGAGGGCCTATAATTACCGCATGGGAGCTGTCCCTGACTGGGCTTGCGGGCCTGGATATATGGCGCCCACCTACAAACGTAGGGACCACGCGGGATCGATCGCCGCAACGGCTCATGTGGCTCTGCACTCGTCTTAGTGGATCGGCTGGTGGGCCTGAGCCTCCAAGTTGGCGCAGACCCTCAATTGTGGTTTGGGATGCCAAATACGTCATCATCGATCGTCGCGGCAAAAGTCGCGTTGCGCCGCAAGATGATTGCGAGACGCAGCGGCATTCCCGAGTTTGAGAGAGCCGCTGGCGCGAAGGCGATGGCGGCGAAGGGCCTGGACCCTGCGGGTCTCAGACCGCCGCTGACGGTTTCAGCCTTTCTGTCGATTGGCGCGGAGCTTGAAACACGTCCCCTGCTTGACCGGCTGGCGCACGATGGTTTCAATCTTTGCCTCCCGGTCATGCAGGGTCGGGGACAGCCGCTCATTTTCCGGGACTGGTCGCCGGGGGACCCCCTTGATGCCGTGATCTGGGGCATCGAGGAGCCGGTGGAGACCGCGCCTGAGCGCATCCCGGACGTCGTCATCACGCCGCTGCTGGCCTTCGATGCGCAGGGTTGGCGTTTGGGTTACGGGGGCGGCTTTTTTGATCGAACGCTAAAGCTGCTGCGCGAGCGCGGCCGGGTGCTGGCGATCGGCTATGCGTTCGACCAGCAGGAGGTCGACGCGGTTCCCCATCTGGATTATGACGAACGCCTGGATAGTATTTTGACGCCTTCGGGCCTGCGAAAAGTGTCGGGATAGCCGCAACCCATGCGTTTCCTTTTTCTCGGCGATGTGGTCGGGCGCTCGGGGCGCCGAGCTGTGGTCGAGACGTTGCCCAAGCTCATTGAGGAAATGCGTCTCGATTTTGTCGTCATCAATGCCGAGAACGCAGCGGGTGGCTTTGGTATTTCCGAGGCCATCATGCAGGAGCTGTTCGATGCCGGCGCGGATGTGCTGACGCTGGGCAATCATGCCTTCGATCAGCGCGAGGCGCTGGTGTTTATCGAACGTCATGACCGTCTCCTGCGACCGCTGAATTATCCCAAGGGCACGCCGGGCCGCGGCGTCGGTCTGTTCCGGGCGCGCAACGGTGCCGATGTCCTCGTCATGACCGCATTGGGGCGCGTGTTCATGAAGGAAATGGATTGCCCATTCCGCGCTATCGACGCGGAGGTGCAGGCGTGCGGGCTGCGCACCGGGGCCGACGCGATCATCGTCGATCTCCACGCCGAAGCGACGAGCGAGAAGCAGGCGGCCGGAGCCTTCCTGGACGGGCGGGTGAGCTGCGTGGTTGGAACCCACACGCATGCGCCCACGGCCGATGATCGCATTCTGCCCGGCGGTACGGCCTACATCACGGATGCTGGTATGTGCGGCGACTACGATTCGGTGCTGGGAATGGTTGCCGACGAACCGGTGACCCGGTTCTTGACCCGCATCCC
>JBKJYG010000037.1:0-5212 GCA_046715905.1 Hyphomicrobiaceae bacterium
ACTCACGGGCGCTGTACAGCTCAACCTCTATGGCGCCGTGCGCGACAGCGCCGTGCAGGCGACGCGCTGGTTCCTGCGCGACGGCGCCGCGGCGACCAGCTTGGCGGCCACGATCGAGCGCCACCGCCAAGGCCGGGCCGAGTTGGATCAAGGGCTGGACAGCGTTGCACCGCCAGCCGCCCGCGCCCGGTATCAGGGTTTGCAGCGGGAGCTCGAAGCCCAGGGCGTGCCCGCGCCCTTGGCCTTGCGCCTCTCACGGCTGACAATGCTCGTCGGCGCACCAGCGATCGTCGAGATCGCGCGCGCCGCCAATCAACCCCGTCTTGCAACGGCGGCCATCTATTGGCAGATCGAGGAGCACTTCGATCTTTGGGTGCTGCGCGCGAGCGGGCGCGCCATCCGCACGGCGGACGATTATGATCGTCTTGCCATCGCGGGCGCGCTGGCCGCCGTCGACGACGCGCAGGCCGCCATGACCGTAGCGGTGGCACGCTCGAAGGCCACGGGCGGCCCCGACCCGGGTCAATCCGAACTCGAAAGGTGGCTGGCCGGCCTGCCCACCGCCCGCGCCGAGCGGGCACGTCGTGATCTGCAGGAGATCGCCCAGGCCGGAGACGTCACCATCGCCCGTCTCACCGTCGCGGCAACACGGCTTACGGATCTGGCCAGGTCATGAGGGATTGCAGCGTGCGACTTTGATCGGAAGCCGCGACCGGCGATATCGGAGAGCGGGGCTGGCGCCGAGATGGCGTGAAGGTCTGGGTGCCCGCGATGTGAGAGGATTGACGGCCATGGTGAAAAGCGCAAAGACGCACGGCGCGGGTCGCCTCAAGGGCAATATCAAGGCGGACCCCGCGCGCTCCGAGCGGCTGGCGGCTGCAATGCGCGAAAATCTGAAGCGGCGCAAAGCCAAAGCCAAGCCCCGCGAGGAGACCGCCCGGAATCCCGGCGCCAAGCCCGGGCCAGGCGAGACCTAGTTGCCCAACGATAAGTCATGCGCCGGGAGGCGCCCAATGCGCCGCGCCACCCGACCCTGTTGTGTTTTCCAATCGATTTTGCAACACCAGTGCTGATGCGGAAAAAGGGGGCCTCACGATGGACAGAATCAGGATCGTTGGCGGCCAGCCGCTCAGGGGGTCGATCCAGATCTCCGGCGCCAAGAACGCAGCCCTTCCCCTGATGATCGCCAGCCTTCTGACCAGCGATCGGATGACCCTGAAGAACGTTCCCAACCTCGCCGACGTGCACCTTCTGGCGCGCATCTTGCGCAATCACGGGGCCGATCATTCGATCGAAGGCAAGCGGGCCAGCTCGCCGCACCTGGGCGAGACCTTCCATTTCACGGCGCGCGATATCGTCGATACGACGGCACCCTACGAGATGGTCTCCCGCATGCGGGCAAGTTTCTGGGTGCTCGGCCCCATCCTGGCGAGGATGGGCGAAGCGCGCATCTCGCTGCCCGGCGGCTGCGCCATCGGCACGCGTCCCGTTGATCTGCATCTGATGGGTCTGAAGGCGCTTGGCGCCGAGATCGACATCGACGCGGGCTACGTGTTGGCCCGCGCGCCGCGCGGCCTCAGAGGAGGGCGCGTCGTGTTCCCCAAGATCTCGGTCGGCGCCACGCACAACGTGCTGTTGGCCGCGACGCTGGCCAAAGGCGAAACCGTGATCGAAAATGCCGCGCGCGAGCCCGAGATCGGCGACGTGGCGAGCTGCCTCGTCAAGATGGGCGCTCTGATCGAGGGCATCGGCACCTCGACCTTGCGCATCCAGGGCCGGGATCGGCTCGAAGGCGCGACGCACACCGTATTGCCCGATCGCATTGAAACCGGCACGTTTGCGTTCGCCGTGGCGGCCACCGGCGGCGATGTCGTCCTGGAAGGCGCCCAGAAGGCCCTGCTTCAATCCGCCCTTTCCGCCCTGGAGCGGACGGGGACGCACGTGGAGGACGTGGAAACGGGCGTGCGGATTTCTCGCAATGGCGGCGGCATCCAGCCCGTCAACATCGAAACCCAACCCTATCCCGGCTTCCCCACCGATCTTCAGGCCCAGCTCATGGCCCTGACCACCACGGCCAATGGCACCAGCGTCATCCGCGAGACCATCTTCGAAAATCGCTTCATGCATGTGCAGGAACTGGCGCGGCTGGGCGCCGATATCCAGCTCAAGGGCGATACGGCGATCATCCGGGGGGTCCGAGGCCTGCAGGGCGCTCCGGTGATGGCAACGGATCTACGGGCGTCGGTTTCGCTCGTCATTGCAGGCCTCGTCGCCAGCGGCGAAACGGTCATCAATCGGGTCTACCACCTCGATCGGGGGTTTGAGCGGCTCGAAGAGAAACTGTCGCGATGCGGGGCGCAGATCGAGCGTTTGAGCTCGGGTTGAAAACGCAGGCCGCGACAAACGGCGCGGCACCGGCTGCGGCGGCCGAAGGCCAGCGCTGGGTCGCTCGGTTGCGTTGCCAGCCGGCCGCAGGTAACACTCAGCGGCACAGCCCCAAGGCATAAGCCGTTGCGCTCGAGCCTTCCCGACCCCAGATCAGGCACCATGGAAAAGCTGAAGCTGATAGCCTTCGACGCCGAGGATCTGGCCGTCGTCTCCACCCATGTGCAGGACGCGGTGCTCAGCATCGGGGACATGGCCTATGTGCCCCGTGGCAAGCGGTTTGCCGCGCTCTTGCGCCGCTTCGACTGGACCAGCGCCGTCCAGAGCAACAGCGAAGCCTTCGAACGCCGCCAATCTGCCCTTCGTTTCGAGCGCGTGATGGCGGCCCGGGTCACGGGGCTCGACCTGGCGCAGCCGACCGCGACGGTCTCGCTACTGGCGATCAAATTCGAGGCGCGGGCTGCCGACGATCCCTCGGGCGTCGTGACCTTGTATTTCGCCGGCGGCGGCGCAATCCAGCTCGACGTCGAGTGCATCGAAGCCGAGCTTTCCGATCAAGGTCCAACCTGGACCACGGGGAAAAAACCCGCCCATCCCGGCGCTGTTGTGCAAAACCCCAAGCCGTCGTGAGCGAAGGAGCGGCGTCTTCGGCGCCGAGCTCAAATGCCAATCCGGTTGCGGACCTCTGACCCAGAATTTGGCCAGCGCTTTGATGCGCTACTGGCCCTGCGACGGGAGGCTGCGGGCGATGTGGATGGCGTCGTGCGCGACATTCTCGCCGATGTTCGCGAGCATGGCGACGCCGCGCTGCTCGAACTGACCCGGCGCTTCGACCGGCTTGCCCTGACACCAGAAACGCTGCGCGTTACGCCGGCCGAGATCGCGCACGCGGCCTCGACTGCCGACCCTGTCACCCTGACGGCCCTTGAACTCGCGCACGAGCGGATCCGCTCCCACCACGAGCGTCAGCGGCCTCAGGACGACCTCTACACGGACGCTATCGGGGCGACCCTGGGGCATCGTTGGACGGCCGTCGAGTCGGTCGGGTTGTACGTGCCCGGGGGTACCGCGTCCTATCCGAGCTCGGTGTTGATGAACACGGTCCCGGCCCGAATCGCGGGTGTACCGCGGATCGCCATGGTGGTGCCGAGCCCCGACGGCCAGCTCAACCCGCTGGTGCTGGCGGCGGCGCGGATCGCCGGCATCGATGAGATCTACCGGGTGGGCGGCGCGCAGGCGATCGCGGCTCTGGCCTACGGTACGGCGTCCATACGGCCCGTGGCCAAGATCGTGGGTCCGGGCAATGCGTTCGTTGCCGCCGCCAAGCGGCAAGTCTTCGGTATCGTGGGGATCGACGCGATCGCCGGGCCCTCCGAGGTGCTGATCATTGCCGACCGCCACAACGATCCGGAATGGCTGGCCGCCGACCTGATCGCCCAAGCCGAGCACGACGCAGCAGCTCAATCGATCCTCATGACAGATGACCCGGCGTTGGCGGACGCTGTCGAGCGCGCTGTCGAGCGGCAGCTCGCCCACCTGCCGCGGGGGAGCATCGCTGGTCAGAGCTGGGGGACGTTCGGCGCTCTCATCGTGCTTCGGTCGCTGGCGGAGGCGCCGCCCCTGGCCGACCGAATCGCGGCCGAGCACGTCGAGATCGCGACGGCCGATCCCGAGGCTTTGGCCGCCCTGATCCGCAATGCCGGAGCGATCTTCCTCGGCCCGCTGACCCCGGAGGTCATCGGGGACTATGTGGGAGGCTCCAACCACGTGCTGCCGACGGCCCGCAGTGCGCGATTTTCGTCGGGGCTCGGCGTTCTCGATTTCATGAAACGCACCTCGATCTTGAAGCTCGATGCTCAAGCACTGGGACGGCTTGCGCCAGCCGCAATGACCCTCGCTCGCGCTGAGGGTCTCGAGGGGCACCGCACGTCGGTCGCCATTCGGCTCGAGCCGCGAAAGCCGAGCCGGACATGAGCGAGGGCTCCGAGCACGGGGAGAATGCTCCGGGCCCCACGGGGCAGCCGGCGTCCCGCTCAAGGCTTATCGCCATCACCATCGACGAGGCCTCGATCGGCCGCCCCAACTCCAATGTCCAGCACGAGCGCGAGGTCGCCATCTACGACATCCTCGACGCCAACCACTTCGCACTCGATGACCGCGACGATGGACCATACAAGCTCGATCTTTCGATCGCGGAGGACCGCCTCGTCATGACGGTGACGGCAGCAGATGCGACCGCCACGGCCTTCGTCCTGTCGCTGACGCCTCTCAGGCGCATCATCAAGGACTATTTCCTGGTCTGCGACAGCTACTACCAGGCGATCCGCGCGGCTCCCCCGTCGCGTATTCAAGCCATCGACATGGGACGCCGTGGACTGCACGACGAGGGCAGCCAGATCCTGATGGAACGTCTGAAGGATAAAATCACGGTCGACCACACCACGGCGCGCCGCTTATTCACGCTGATCTGCGCTTTGCGCTGGAAGGGTTGACACATGGCGGCGTCGGCGCGGGAGCTGCCAGGCGCGGTGTTGTTCGCGTGCACCATGAACGCGATACGGTCTCCCATGGCGGCGGCGATCCTCCGACATCTGGCCGGTTCCCGGATCTACGTGACCTCGGCCGGCGTTCGCGCTGGCGACATCGACCCGTTCGCGATCGCGGTCATGGACGAGATCGGGGTTGACCTCAAGGCCCATTCCCCCCGCACGCTCAAGGACCTCGACGACAGCACGTTCGATCTCATCATTACGCTGTCCCCCGAAGCCCACCACCAGGCCTTGGAGTGGACCCGCACCATGGCGGTGGATGTCGAATACTGGCCGAC
>JBKJYG010000038.1:0-5308 GCA_046715905.1 Hyphomicrobiaceae bacterium
TTCCCGCCGACGCTCGTTGAGCGTGGTCAAGATCATCGTCACCATGCCAAGCAGCGCGGTGGCGACGCCCAGTGATGAAATAACGCCGAGTGCCGTTTCCGCGATACCGACGAGGCCCCACAGCTCCTGCAGCGCGGCGCCTGGCAGGATGGCCGTCAGAGGCTCTCGCGGAAAGGCATTGATGGCGCGTTGCAGCTTGAAGATCTGCAATTTCGATTTGACCCCCACAAGCGCTGCCGTGACCGATTGTGGTTTCAGGTCCATGGCTCGCACGTCGTCGGCCGTGACCGATCGGCCCGGCTCCGGTGCGCCGTTCCGCCAGTCGACGTGGATCGCCTCGATTGCTTCGAGGCTGACGTGGACGGTGCGGTCGACCGGCGTGCCGGTTTTGGCCAGGATACCCGACACGCGGAACGGCTTGTCGGCATGCGCGACGAAGGCTACCGCTCCCAGGCCATGCGCGACCACGATCGGGTCACCGATCCGGTAGCCAAGCGCGGCCGCCACATCCGCGCCCAGAACGGCATCGAAGAGGTCCGCGAACGGGGCTCCTCCAGCGAAGGTCAGCGCTTGCGTTTGCCGAAAGCGATAGCGGTTAAAGAAATCGGTGGTGGTGCCGAGCACGCGGTAACCCCGGTGCGTGTCACCCAATGACAAGGGGACGATCCACGCCACCTCGGTCTGGCGCGCGATCTCGGTATAGCTCGCCCAACTGACGTTGTTGGTCGCGTTGCCGATCCGGAACACCGAATAGAGCAGAAGCTGGACGGCACCGGTTCGCGCCCCGATGATGAGATCGGTGCCCGAAATCGTATCGGCGAAACTCTGCCGCGCGCCGGTGCGGACGCGCTCGACGCCGAGCAGAAGCATGACGCTGACCGCAATCGACAGGATGGTCAGCAGGCCGGCGAGCCTGCGCGCCTTGAGCGATTTCCAGGCCAGCCGGGGCACGATCATCGGCGGCGATCCAAAGCCGTTAGAGGCGGCAATCGTGCGATGATCTGCTCGAGCTGCAGCACGCGATCAAAGTGCGGGGCCAGCATCTCATCGTGGCTCACCATCAGCAGGGCGCCCCCCCTCCGCTCCAAGGCCCGCGACAGCACATCCAGAAAGGCCGTCTGCCGGTCGCGATCAAGCGCCGAGGTCGGCTCATCGGCGATGACGATGCCCGGCGAGCCGATCAGCGCCCGTGCCGCCGCGACCCGCTGCTGCTGACCGACGCTCAGGGTGGCGGCGGGCTGATCAGCCAATCGCGCCGCATCCAATCCCAACTCCTGAAGCAAGGCCCGGGCTTGGTCGGCCAGGGGCCCCATGGCCAGCGTTCGGGCCCGCCGGCCCGGCGCGAAATGCAACGGCAGCAGAACATTGTCCAGCGCCGACCCGTAGGGCAAGAGATTGAACATCTGGAAGATGATGCCCATGTTCTCGGCTCGGAAACGGTCGCGTGCTGCCCTCGTCAGGCGGCCCAGATCGACGCCGTTGATATGCACCGCGCCCGCTTGCGGCGTCACAATCCCCGTGAGCAGCGCCAACAGCGTGGACTTGCCGCTGCCGGAGGGTCCCAACAGCAGGACCCGGCTTCGAGCCGGCAGCTCCAGGTGCTCGAGGCTCAACCCAAAGCCGTCGTGCCCTGGCCAGCGAAACGCCACGCCTTGCGCGCAAACGACATGGCGCTGCATCGAGCCTGCCGGTCCGCAATCGAGGTGAGGCGGATGGTCTTTGCCGGGCGTTGCTGGTTGCATGCACGCCTGCATCAGTTGGCAAGATCGAGCTGCGGTTTGGCTCGCGTGACCTCAACCTGCGACTGGCCCTTCGACGTCACGACGAGCACATCGAGCGTCTGGGCGCGTGGGAAGGCCTCGAAATATCCAATCTCAAGCGACGTCAGCTTGTCGGGTTCGGCGCAGTCCATGTCGTAAGCAGCGATAAATTCGATATGCGCGGCAGCCGCCGGCTTGTCATCCAGACCTTTTGCCTCCGTACCGGTCTCTAGCTCCGCCTCGGCTGACGTCAATGTGCAGGCGGCCGCCGCGGAGGGCTGGAATAGCGTCATGCCCTCCTTCAGCCGCGCCGTTGCCTCCTCCACGGCACGGAGCTGCTCAGGCCCCTCGGGCTTGTGCTCGAAACCAACGATATCGGCGGCAGGGGCGTCAAGCTCGATACGAAGCTTACCGTCTTCGAAGACCACGGCGAGGCGGCCGCTGCCGTGCACGTGGGCCCCAGGCTCACGCTGCTCCGGTTGGGCCCACGCCGGCGCGCATCCGAAAGCGAGTGCCATCGCATAGAGACTGAACAGGCGGGCATTGCGGCGCATGGGCGGCTCCTTCATATCGGGGATATGTTACAATGTAACAGTTCTGTCGGGAAGACCCTCGTTCGCGACCACGGCGGCATCATGGCGGCAGGTGTGGACTGCGACCGGGCGCATGACGACCCGCCCTGCCCAGACATGGTAGGATCGCGGGAGGAGTTCTCATGTCGATTCGCGATCCCCATTTCATATCGGCCGACGCCCGCGCTGTCCTGACCATCAATCTGGCCTCGCTGCGCGCCAATTGGGGCCGGCTCAACGCCGCCTCGGGCAAAGCGCAATGCGCGGGCGTGATCAAGGCCAACGCGTATGGCCTGGGCCTGCAGCAGATTGCCCACGCCTTGATCCAGGAAGGCTGCGAAACGTTCTTCGTCGCCACGCTGCCGGAGGCCCGCGTGGTGCGCGAGGCAGCGCCCGGCGCCAGTATCTATATTCTGGATGGGCTGTTGCCGGGGGCCGCTCCTCACTACGCCGGGTTTGATCTCAGACCCTGCCTGTCGAGCCTGGCGGAAGTCCGCGAATGGGCCGCTTACTGCGACGCCACGGGGCGGAGGCTGCGGGCCGCGGTGCATTTGGACACGGGGCTCAATCGGCTCGGGCTGCCGGTTTCTGAAATCGTGACACTCGCCGGTCCCGAGCGAAGCTTGTTCGAGCACTTCGATCTGGCCTTGGTCATGAGCCATCTCGCCTGCGCGGATGAGCCTTCAAACCCCATGAACCCGGCACAACGGGCCCGGTTCGACGAACTCAGGGCCAAGCTTCCCGCCGCACCCGCGAGCCTCGCCAATTCCGGCGGCGTGTTCCTGGGACCCGATTATCATTACGATCTCGTGCGGCCCGGCATTGCGCTGTACGGCGGACGCGCGCTCCAGGATATTGGAAATCCCATGCAATGGGTGGTCCAGCTGCAGGCGCGCATCCTTCAGGTGCGTCACCTCCAAGCGGGAGAGACGATCGGGTACGGCGCCACCTTCACCACGTCCCGACCCTCGCGGGTGGCGACTCTGGCCTGCGGCTATGCCGATGGCTTTCTGCGGGCTCTGAGCGGCCCCTCGGGGCGCCCAGGTCCGGTGGGCTACATTGGTGCTTATCCCGTGCCCGTGGTCGGCCGCGTGTCGATGGACCTGATCACGGTTGATGTATCCGAGGTGCCGGAACCGCTGGCACAACGCGGCGCCTGGGTGGAAGTGATGGGCGCCCGCACCACGATCGATGATCTCACGGATCGGGCAGGCACCATCGGCTACGAATTGCTGACGCGGCTTGGGCAGCGCGTTCAGCGCGTCTACCAGGATGGGAGCTGAGCTGTTGGCCAAGACTCCACGCTCGGGCTTTACGTGCCAGAACTGCGGCGGCGTGACGCCGCGGTGGGTTGGCAAGTGCCCGACATGCGGCGAGTGGAACACACTGGTCGAGGAAGCCGACGCCGGCCCCGCTCCAGGCTCCGGGATATCGCGGCAAACCCGCGGCCGGGCCGTCGCACTCGAGACACTGGCCGTGCGCGGTGAGGCCCCGCCCCGAATGCCGACCTTCATGCCCGAGCTCGACCGGGTCACGGGCGGCGGCATTGTTCCGGGCTCGGCGCTGCTGATCGGAGGCGAACCCGGCATCGGCAAATCCACGCTGCTGCTGCAGGTTTCAGCCGCCTTTGCCAATGCCGGCCGCCGCACGCTCTACTTTTCGGGTGAGGAGGCAACGGCCCAAGTGCGCCTCCGGGCCGAGCGGTTGGGATTGGCGGCAGCACCCGTGGCTCTCGCCAGCGAAACCAACCTCGGCAATATCCTCGCCACCCTGGCCGAGGGTCGAAGGCCCGATCTCATCGTTATCGATTCCATTCAAACGCTATGGGCCGATGCGCTGGATGCGGCACCGGGTACCGTCAGCCAGGTCCGCGCGGCAACGCAATCCCTGATCCGCTTCGCCAAGCAGTCCGGATCGGCCCTGCTGCTGGTCGGGCATGTCACCAAGGATGGACAGATCGCCGGGCCCAAGGTGATCGAGCATATGGTCGACACGGTGCTTTATTTCGAAGGCGATCGCGGCCATCCGTTCCGCATCCTGCGCGCGGTAAAGAATCGCTTCGGGGCCACGGACGAGATTGGGGTCTTCGAGATGGTCTCGAGCGGCTTGCGCGAGGTGCAAAATCCATCCGAGCTGTTCCTGGGTGATCGCGATGCGAAAGCTCCGGGCGCGGCCGTGTTTGCGGGGGTCGAGGGCACGCGGCCCCTGCTGGTCGAAATCCAAGCGCTGGTTGCCCCCTCGACCCTGGGAACACCACGCCGCGCCGTCGTGGGCTGGGATTCGAACCGGCTCTCGATGCTGCTGGCCGTGCTCGAGGCCCGCTGCGGACTGAGCCTGAGCCAGCACGATGTGTATCTGAATATTGCGGGTGGCCTGAAGATTACCGAACCTGCCGCAGATCTTGCCGCGGCGGCGGCCCTGCTGTCGTCACTTTCGGGTGTTGCCCTGCCCGTGGACCATGTCTTCTTCGGCGAAATCAGTCTGTCCGGTGCCGTCCGGGCCGCAAGCCACATGGCCACCAGATTGAAAGAGGCACAAAAGCTTGGCTTTGCCCGCGCCTTTGTACCTGCGGCGGGCGAACTGGAGCCCTTGCGCCTGAAACTCGATGTGAGCCGACTGGCTCACCTCAAAGAACTTGCGGAGATGGCCCGACCATGCCAGTGACGTGCCGCACGCGACCAGCCCCGGATCGACCCCGCAGCTCAGCCGCGCCTGCTGAGCCTAGAGCTGCATTTTCATTCAGGCCGTCGGCGAACCCAAGGACGATCACCGCATGCTCGGTCCCCTGACCTATCTCGATGCCGGCCTGCTGGCCATCGCCATCCTGTCCGGCCTGCTTGCGATGTATCGCGGGCTGACCCGCGAGGTGTTATCGATCGTATCGTGGCTGGCTGCGGCGGGCGCCGTGCTTTACTTCGCCTTGTATAACAAGGCGGCAGCGGAACAACTCGCTCAGCAGTTCAAGCAGCCCCTCAT
>JBKJYG010000039.1:0-10174 GCA_046715905.1 Hyphomicrobiaceae bacterium
TCTGCACTTGCGCGATCCGCGCGTAAACCTCACACCCTGCTCGCTTTCCCTCAACGATGCCGCGGTCATCGCGCTTTTCGAACCGATAGGTCTGGGCGGAGGCCGCAGTGGCTGCCGCAATCACCAGCATTGATAATCCAATCACCGCACGTTGGCCTTTAGTGTTCATGTCACCCTCGCTTGTAAGCCTCAATCATCCTGCAACACATCCGCGCTCGCTGCCGATCGCAGCCAGGCTGTCATTGTGTGCGTGCTCGAGCCTGAACCACGCCTGAAAGTGAGTACCGCGGCACGCTGCGGTTCTCGAAACCATAACGTCAGTAGGCGGCAAATCGTTCGGGTCACGTTTGGCTTTTCACGCGGATGATGCATGCGCGCCAACGTTGTCAGCTCTCGCCCCTCATCGTGATACAAATCGCGCTGCGTCCGTCCACACGGCACCGCAAAACTCCTCGACACGCTTGCCGCGCCGTATCGATAAGGATCGCGACGGCTTCAGGCAGCCAGTGCGGGGCGTTGATGATGATGTCTGGTATTGCAGGGGAGGTGCGGGGTGATGTCCGACGCCGTTCTCGATCACGCACGGAGCCGTGCCGTTGCCGTCTAAGGGCCTTCCAGGTTCCAGAAATCGCCGCGGAAATAAAGCAGCGGCTCGGTATCCTCACGGAAATTGCCGTCGCGAATGCGGCCGATGAAGATCGAGTGGGTTTCGAAACTGTGCTCGTCGACCAGCTCGCAGTCGAAGCTCGCAATGGCGTTACGCAGGATCGGTGAACCGGTTGTCAGCGTCTCCCAAGCATCGGCGTCAAAGCGCATCTCGCCCTTGACCGAATTGGTGGAGAACCGCCGGGCAAGATCCTGCTGGTCGCGGGCGAGCACGTTGACCGAGAAGCATTGCCGGAGTTTGATCGGCGCGTGGGCGCTGGCGCGGCGGTTGACGCAGATCAACAGCATCGGCGGCGTATCCGTGAGCGAGCACATTGCCGTCGCCGTGAGCCCCGTACGATCTCCGGCTTCGCCCACGGCTATAATGGTCACGGCACCGGCCTGATGACGCATGAGATTTCGGAATTTCGCGGTGTCCATCGCGTGCGATCTCTGCTGGCTAGATGTTCAGCCCTTGAGTTTCCAATTGCCGATCTCGGCCTTGGCCAGCCCCAGATTATCGCGCAACGTGGGCCCCTTGTACTCTTTCTGATGCAGGCCTCGCCGCTGCAGTTCGGGGACCACCATGCGCACGAAATCCTCATAGCTGCCCGGTAGATGGGTTGCCGCCAACACAAAGCCATCGCAACAGGTGTTGAACCACTCCTCCAGGCCGTCCGCGACGTCCTTGGCAGCACCGACGAACCGAGGGAACTCGCGGATCGTGCCCCGGTTCGAGAAGTCCACAAAATCGCGGATGGTGGGGTTTTTCTTCCCCGACAGCATGACGACGCGATCGAGAATGCCGCGCAGCCCGCTGATGGCCTTCAGCTCATCGTCGGAGAACGAGCTGTCCATCGGCTTTGAATAGAAGTCATAGTTCAAGGCTTCAGAGAGCAGCGCCAGCGCATCGACGGGTTTTGCCAGCTTGTCGATGACGGCCATTTTGTCCTCGGCCATCGACTTGGTCTCGCCGGTGATGCAATAGACGGCCGGGGCCACGGCGACGGCCGATGGATCGCGGCCAAACTTGGCGATCTGCTCCTTGAAGGCGGTATAGGTGCGCTTGCCGATGTCGAGATTGGGATAAACGCAGAAGACGAGTTCGCCCCAACGCGCGGAGAACGCCTGACCACGCCCCGATTGGCCTGCCTGAATGACGACCGGGCGGCCCTGCTTTGAGCGGGGAACGGTCAGAGGCCCCTTGGATTGGAACCACACGCCCTTGTGGTCCAGCCGATGCACCTTTTCGGGATGCGCAAACAGGCCCTGGACCTTGTCGACCACCAGGGCATCGTCTTCCCAACTGTCCCAAAGCCCGAGCACGACTTCCATGAATTCGTCAGCCCGGTCGTAGCGAAGGTCGTGCTCAAGGTGCGCATCCTTGCCGAAGTTCATGGCCTCGGAGTTGTTGAGCGAGGTCACGACATTCCACGCCGCCCGTCCCCCGATCATGAGGTCGAGGGTGGAAAATACCCGGGCGACATGAAACGGCTCGTAGTATGTGGTCGAGTACGTGGAGCCCAGGCCCAGGTTTTTGGTCACCATGCCCATGCACGCGAGAATCGTCACGGGATCCATCTTCACCACCCGCACGCCATTGCGGACAGCCTCCCGATGGTCATCGCCCAGAATGTCGGGCATGGCGAGGCGGTCGTCGAAGAAACCCAGATGGAATTTCCCGTACTCGAGGGTCTGCGCGATGCGCTGGAAATACTCCGGCCCAAGAAAATCGGTTGCCGACTGCGGGTGGCGCCAGGAGCCGACGTAATTTGAGCAGTTTTGTGCCTGCAGGAAGCCAATCAGGGTCATTTCGCGCGGCTTGGCCATTCGCTTTATCCTTGCGCTTTGTCCGTACATTCGGAGATATCCTGTTTTAGAAGCGGCGTCACCCGCTGTCACGTGAAGGCAACCTGCGGCGGCGTGCAGAGCCCGATCCTCTGCCTCCGTTGTGAGGTCCAGCCCGCACCCCAGGGAGCTACGGCCAATGCTCATGTCAGCGCTGGAATACCGCGACAGCCTTCGCCGCTATCGGCCGCGCGTGTTCATCAACGGCCGCGCCGTGGAGAGCGTCGCCGATGAGCCCCTGTTGGCGCCGGGCATACGGGCGACGGGTGTTACGTACGATTTTGCCTTGGTCGGCGAGCACGCGCCGCTGATGACGGCGCGGCAGATGACATCGGGCAAGACCGTCAACCGCATGCTGCACATCAACGAGACCTCGACCGACCTGCTCTACAAGCTCGAGGCGGTGCGACTGGTGTGCCGTGAATCGGGCTGCGCGCAACGGTATCTTTCGCATGATGGGTTAAACGCCTTATTCCAGGCGACGAAGCGCATCGATGCCAATGGGGCTACGGATTATCACCCGCGGTTCCTGGCCTACCTGCACCGCGTGCAGGATGAAGACCTGACACTCGGCGTCGCCATGACCGATGCCAAGGGCGACCGATCGCAACGGCCGGGCGCGCAGGCCAATCCCGACGTCTACGTCCATATCACGGAACGGCGGCCGGACGGGATCGTGATCCGCGGCACCAAGGCCATCGTCACCGGCGCGCCGTACATGCACGAGTTCCTCGTCATGCCCTGCCGCACCATGACCCGCGAGGACGCCCGGTTTGCGGTCTGCTGCGCGGTGCCGGTGGATGCGCCGGGCGTCACGATTATATCCCGACCCGCAGGCAGGCCCGGTGAGAGCGCGGCCAAATACTCAGCCAAATATGGGCAGGCAACAGGGGTGGTGCAATTTGATGACGTGTTCGTGCCCTGGAAGCACGTCTTCGCCGACGGGCAGTACGAGGAGGCGGGCTTCCTCACCACGACCTACGCCACCCACCATCGCCACTCCTGCATCGGCGCGCGAGCGGGCTTCGGCGACCTCCTGATCGGGGCGGGCGCGCTGATGATCAAGGCCAACGGTCTCGACCCCAACCGGCACGGGCATATCCGCGACGCCATGGTCGATCTCATCAAGATCGTCGAAGGGTTTTTCGCCTGCGGCGTGGCCGCATCGGTTTATGCAGCGCGCGATCCCGCCGGCTCGGTTATGCCCGACACGGTGTTCGCCAACATCGGGAAGCTGCTCCTCGCCACCCAGATCTACGACATGCATCGGCTGGCGCATTATGTCTCCGGTGGATTGATCGTGGCGCTTCCTGGTCCCGACGAGGACCACAATCCCGAGACGGCGGCCTCCTTGTCGGCGGTTCTGATGGGACGGCCGGACATTCCCGCATCGTCGCGGCTTGAGGTGGCGCGCCTGATGGAGGATCTGACAGCGTCCTACACAGGCGGTTGGATGTCCCTCATCTCGCTGCATGGCGGGGGCTCGCCCGAGGCGATGAAACGGGAGATCTGGCGCAACTATCCCGTCGATGACAAGCAGGAGCTGGTCGAGAAGCTGCTCGATCGTGGCGTGATCGATGACGGACGACGGGTCTCCAAGCAACCCGGCCGCTGCTGCGTGACCGGCTGCGAGGTGCCTGCTATCGAAAAGCCCGCGCGCACCTTGGATCACGCGGCGGAAGCGGAATGAGCCAGCACCTCGAGAGACAGCGATGATACCCCAAAGCGCGCAATCGGCGGCCGACCTCATCTGGATCCACTGGCAGGAAGGCACGGTTCTCGACCACCTCCCCATTCCGCTGCGCCCGGAGACGCGTGCGGAGGGCTACGCGATCCAAGCTTGGCTTTCGCAGCGCAGCTCGAAGGGACCCATAGGCTGGAAGATTGCCGCCACCAGCCTTGCCGGGCAGGGCCATATCGGAGTGGACGGGCCGATCGCCGGGCGGCTCCTCAAGGAACGATGCTTTCAAAGCGGGACCGTGCTGAACGTGGGTTTCAACCGCATGCGCGTCGCCGAGCCGGAATTTGCGTTCCGGATGGGACAGGATCTGGAGCCCAGGCTCGCGCCCTATCGCCTCGACGAGGTGATGGAACGGGTGGCTGGGCTGCACCCCGCGCTCGAAGTGCCAGACTCCCGTTTCTCGGATGTTACACGGGTGGGCGCAGCCCAGCTCATTGCCGAGAGCGCCTGCGCCCACGAATTCGTGCTCGGGTCGCAGACCGCTTGCGACTGGCGCGGCTTGGATCTGGCGCGGCATGACGTGATCGCCCGAGTAGGCACGAAGCCCGAGCAGACGGGATCTGGCGCCAACGTGCTGGGCGACCCACGCCTCGCGCTCACATGGCTGGCCAACGAGCTGTCGGGCCGCGGCGTCACGCTCGCGGCCGGCGAGGTGGTGACGACCGGCACGTGTATGACGCCGCTCGCCATCGAGGCCGGCGATGAAGTCCGAGCGGACTTTGGCGTGCTTGGCCGCGTGTCGGCGAGCTTTCGCTGAGCTTCGGCGCAACACGAAGACCAGCGACAAAGCCGGACCGTTGGCATCAGCAGCGTGCCCGGCTCATCGGAACGCGGCCTGACAGACCCCAATCCCCCTCTCAGCGTCCGGTGTGATGTTGGTGGAGTAGATGGTGCCGAACGGCGTTTCTATGGGCCGCCCGCCGGCATAAGACGCCCCACCCGTCTTGGTGTGTCGGACGTTACAGTTGCCGATCTGCGACAACTGCGATTCTTTTTCGATGAGGGGCCGGCCAAATGACGGTTTTTGAGCCGCTGCCTCGCTGGCGGGAACTCTGAATGCGCGGTTAGGGCAAAGAAAAGCGCGGCACCGCCAAGCCGGAGAACGCTTAAGCCCAACACCGCATATTTCAAGCGCATTCCTGCCTCAAGTCCCCGCCCTCCGGCGGCGCCAGACGTGCTGGAAACCGCCGCGCCAGTATTGAGTTCCGAGCCGCCGATCGTTGCTGGTGCGCGAGAGTCACGCTCGTCGCAGGGCTTGCAGCTCGCGTGCAGGGAGGCAGAAAACATGGTACCCCATCAACCAATTCCGAAGCACGGACGTGATCATCTCGCCGGTGGGCTGCTGATGCGATCGTTGCTTCCCGGCATGGAGGTCTTTGACCAATATGGCTATTTCATTGATTGACCGCTTCCGAAGCCTGGGCCTGTGTCTCTTCGCGCTGTTGATCGGTTTCACGGCTGCCGCGGCCGAGAGTCCTTTCCCCGCCCTCAACGGTAGCTGGACCGGGTCGGGACAGGTGCGATTTGCCGGCGGTAATTCGGAAGCGCTGAAATGCAGGGCTTATTACACGCCCAAGGACAGCCTGAACCTGGGCGTCGCCATCCGATGCGCATCGGCGAGCGCGAAGATCGAGTTGCGCGCCAATCTGAACTTCGACAGCGGCAAGGTGACGGGCAGCTGGGAGGAGCGGACGTTCAATGCGGCCGGAGACGTGACGGGCCAGGCCAACGCCACCAAGATGAACCTCGCCATCAAAGGTGGGGGATTTAGCGGATCGATGGCCGTCGGCGTCAATGGCGGCAAGCAGTCGGTGTCGATCCAGACCGAGGGCGTCGGCTTCAGCCTGGTCAGCATCAGTCTTTCAAAGGGGTGAGCTTCAAAAGCACGCAGCGGCAGCGCTGCGGCGTCACATACCACCATCGGGGATTCGGGGAACGATGACACTCAAAACTTATATCTGGGCGGCCGCGCTGGCCGCGGTCGCGGGAGCTGCTCCAGCCGGAGCCCAGGGCTATGGCCGCCCTCAGGCTCACCCTCACATCGTGACCACCGAAAGCCATTGGGGCAATGGCATCGTCTCTGGTCCCGTGCGCCCTGGACGATCGGGTTGGCAGGTGCGCCTGCCACGCGGGACCTGGGTGGATTGCGGCCGCAGTTGTCCCGACACGTTGCGGCGGCAGACCGTGGACTACTGGGAGAGTAACGGTCCGCAGTCCAAAAACGACGGGCCCAATTATTTCCGCTGGGAGTTCCGCTTCTGACGCAGCTTTGCTACCGACCGACGCGACCCGACGCGAGGCTTGAGTCACGCGATGTGAGGGTTCGTGCGCCGTTCGGCGCCGAAGGTGCTCGCGGGCCCATGGCCGCAGATAAACGTGATGTCGTCGCCGAGCGGAAGCAACTTGGTCTTGATCCCCGCGATCAGGGCGTCGTGGTCGCCATAGGCAAAATTCGTGCGGCCGATCGATCCTGCAAACAGGACGTCGCCCACCAACGCTAACCGCTGCGTTCGATTGACGTAAACCAGCGAACCCGGCGAGTGCCCCGGACAATGCAGCGTCTCGAAGGCGTGCCCCGCGATGGTGAGCGGATCACCTTCGATCATCCAACGGTCGGATGTCGCATTGGCAAGCCCCGAAAGACCGTAGCTGAAGGCTTGAGCTTCAACACCCTCCATCAAGAACCGGTCGGCCTCGTGCGGCCCTTCGATTTTGACGCCCAGCGTTCGGGCGAGTTCCGCCGCCCCGCCCACGTGGTCCAGGTGCCCATGCGTCAGCACAATCTTCTCAACCGTGATGCCGGCGTTCTGGATCGCCGCCTGAATTCGCGCCACATCTCCGCCGGGGTCGACGACGGCGCCAATCTTTGTTGCCTCATCCCAGATCAGCGAGCAATTCTGCTCGAAGGGCGTTACCGGGACGATCATCGCTTTCAACGCCGTCGTTGCTGTCGTCATGGGCTCGTCCTGTCGCTGGAAGAGGTGGGACCGGGTGCCCCGATCCGATGCTGCCGGAGACGCTCGTACATCGGACGCGCGGCCTCGGCAATACGCGCGCGTTGGTCCTCGAGCCGGGGCAATGGTCTGTTGTCAGGAGGGTTGAACCCCGTCGAGGCTTCGACGGAGCCATACCAGGCTGGCGCCCATACGCCGTCCGACGCCCGCCGGCCGGCGGGCCAGGACAGCATCGCCGGCGAGAAGGGAACCCCACACGCTTCGCACAGAGTTCGCAGCGTCGCCTCAGGATTGGCGAGTACGTCTTGCGCGTCGATCACCGGCGGGGCCCGCCCGATATGATCCGACACCCGGTCGAACAGAGCGGCCTGTTGCAGCACGCCGATGTCCTCCAGCGTCACGTGCTCCCAGGTTTGCGTATAGCTGGCCAGGACGCGCTCCGGCTCGCGGATCAGGAAGGCGCTGACAACCTCGGGAAGCCAGTCGAGGCTGAATTCGGGCCGCATGTGGTGCGTCATGTGCTTCTGGTAGAAAATCGTCGCCTGCGGCTTCTCGAGCGCACGGATCGGTCCCACCAGCCGTTGGATCACCGCCTTTGGGTCGATTGGACCAGCGCTGATGACCTCATCGCGCATGGGGTGGTCTCGGCCCGAGGCCGCGAGTTCGGCGGCGTAGAAGGGCTCGTCCCACACCAGGGTGTCGGGGCGATTCTCGAAGGCCCGCATCAGAGCCGTGGAAATGTTGCGCGGGCCCGACCACATGGCGATCCGGGTCACTTTGTGCGGCATGACGCAACTCTCTCCATGGCAGCGTCGCTCAACCTGTGCGCCGGCCGTCGCGGGTGAACGCTTCGCGGGCCGCGAGCGCCTTGTAAAGAGCCGAGAGGCGTCGCGTTACGGGACCCGCCGCGCCTCCATCTGGATGGGGAGCGGCAGCGCGCGTCGGATGGCCAATCGGGCGGCCGTCAACTTCGACGACGGTTGTGAGCCCCGCGAACGTGCCGGTCACGAAGGCCTCGTCGGCGCTATAAACATCGACCAGGGAAAAGTCCTTCTCGATCGCCGGCAGGCCTGCCTCCCGTGCGACCCGCAGGACATTGCTCCGCGTGATGCCGCCGAGACAGTACATGCCGCTCGACGTCCACACCTCGCCGCGCCGCACGATGAAAAAATGCGTTGAGTTGCAGGTCGCAACGTTGCCCTGGGGGTCCAGCATCAAGGCTTCATCGGCCCCGGCCTGCGTGGCTTGAATGCAGGCCAGAATGCAATTCAGCTTCGAATGCGAGTTGAGCTTTTGATCCTGGCTGTCGGGCCCGGTGCGGCGCACGTGCACGGTGAACAGCCGGAGGCCGCGCGCCGCCACTTCGGGCAGCGGCTGCTTGTACTCGGGGATCATGACGATCGTCGCCGGTCCGATCGTAACCCGGGGGTCCTGATAGGGCGTGCGCTTGACGCCGCGTGTCACCATCAGCCGGATGTGCACGCCGTCCGTCATGTGATTGGCGTCGAGGCAGTCAAACACCTGTTGCGTCAACCGCTCGGGCGAAAGTCCGATATCCATGAAGATCGCGCGAGCGCCTTCGTAAAGCCGTTCCAGATGCCGGTCGAGAAACGGAATGCCGCCGTTAGCGAGACGCAATCCCTCCCAGACGCCATCGCCAAGGATAAAGCCTGAATCGAAAACCGACACAGTGGCCTCAGCGCGTGGTCTGAGCAGGCCGTTCACCGACACCAGGATCGCGGCATTGCGCGGATCATCGACGTAGGCATGGGTGCTGGCGCCAGCCGTCGGCGCCGGGTGGTCAGTTGCCCTGTCTATCATCAATCACCCAATCTTCTCTGTCATCGATCACCCGATCTTCGTGCCTGTCCTGGAACTCGCCACTTTCGTGCGAGCCCACTTCTCACATAAGATAATCCAGTCACCCCGTCACGAGCCGCTCTGCTGACGTTGCCCGATGACAAAGAGGTCCCATGCCGGATCACATGCTCCGCTCCAGCGTCGAAACCGTTCACTGGGGTTACTTCGATGCCGCCGTCGATCCCGTTCTGACCATCGAGAGCGGCGATCGGGTAACGATCGAAACCGTCAGCGGCGCCCCTGATGTGATGCCGGCGTCTGGTTTTCGCATTCCGCCGGAGTTGCTGGAAATTCACGCCCGCGTCCCGCGCAAACTGCCGGGCCACGTGTTGACCGGCCCCATTGCCATCTCGGGCGCTATGCCCGGTGACACGCTTGAGATCGACATCGAGGCCATCGAGCTTCGACAGGACTGGGGATATAACGCGATCCGGCCCTTAACAGGCGCATTACCTGGCGAATTCGATGCCGTTCGCATCGTGCATATCCCGCTCGATCTCGAGCGCAAGGTCGGACGCCTCTCTTGGGGCGCGGAGATCCCGCTCAAGCCCTTCTTCGGCGTCATGGGCGTGGCGCCTCCTCCCGCCTGGGGCATGATCTCGTCCCTGCCTCCCCGGCACCATGGCGGCAATCTGGACCTTAAAGAGCTTGTTGCCGGCACCAAGCTGATGTTGCCCGTGCATGTTCCCGGCGCCAACTTCTCCTGTGGCGATGGGCATGGCGCGCAAGGCGACGGCGAGGTCTGCGTGACCGCCATCGAAACGGCATTGACCGGCACATTCCGCTTTCATCTGCGCAAGGGCGTAAAACTCACGTGGCCACGCGCCGAGACGCCCACGCATGCAATCACCATGGCCTTCGACCCCGATCTCGATCAGGCTGCCAAAATTGCACTGCGCGAGATGATCGCCGTGCTCGGCGAGCGGAAGGGCTTGTCGCGCGAGGACGCCTATATGCTGTGTAGCTTGGCCGCCGACCTGCGGGTAACCCAGCTCGTCAACGGCAACAACGGCTGCCATGTCATGTTGGCGAAGATCTATCTGGAGTAGGCCCAACCGCCCGGTCAGCGGTCGCATCTTCAGACACTCTGCTCATAGCCGCTTGCTGAGCCAGGCCAGCACCCAGG
>JBKJYG010000040.1:0-3367 GCA_046715905.1 Hyphomicrobiaceae bacterium
CGACTTGCGCCGTGCGCGGCGACAGCGCCCCCAACACCAGGACCAGCTCCGTATGCTCTGCCACCTTCTGGTTGGCGTTGGGCTCCGCGTAGCCATCAATGCCGAAGACATGGCGCGCGATCACCGCGCCGGCGCCGACGCTGTACGTATCGACGTGGCCCGTATAGCCGCCGACGCAGTTGAGCAGCCGCTTCACCTGCGATTGCGCATGGTGGAAGCGTCCGGCGCTGGTCCAGCCGTAGGAGCCCGCGAAGATGGCATCGTTGCCAAAGGCCGTGCGCACGCGCTCGATCTCGTTGGCCACGAGCGCCGTGGCCTTGTCCCAGGACACCGCCACCATGCGTTCATGGCCGCGTCCGCGCCGATCGCTGCGGATACCATCCCGCAGCCAGCCTTCACGCACCATGGGCTCGGCGATGCGCACCCTCGGGTCGAGCATGTCTGGAATGGACGCCAGCAGGCCGGACGGCGCCGGATCATCGGCGAAGGGTTCGATGGCGAGAATGCGGCCGTCCTCAACCACGGCCGTGAAGGCGCCCCAGTGCGCGCAATGGGGAATTCTCTCGATCATGGGAGATCACTCGTCCAGAGGGCTGCTCAGAGCCGGTTGAGGAGGGGCAAGCCCGTTGCCAGCCGGTGAATGTTGTCGGCGATCGTCTGCTGGCGGCGGCGGATCGTGCCGCGCGTCCAGCCCGACATGTGCGGCGTCAACAGGCAGTTGTCGAGCGTGTGAAAAGGCAGGTTCGACGGATGGGGATTGGGCTGCTGCGAACTAGGGTATTGATACCAGGTATCGATGACGGCGCCCCCGATCCGCCTTTGCTGGAGGGCTGAAAACAGCGCCTGTTCGTCGATGACCGGGCCGCGTCCGACGTTGATGATGCGTGCGTCGGGCCGCATCGCGGCCAGCGCTGCCGCGCCGATCAGCCCGCGCGTGTCGGCATTCAAGGGCAGGCACACGACAATGCTGTCGGCCGAACCCATGAAGGCGTCGAGTTGGTCAAGGCCAAAGACCTGATCGACGACAGCACCGGGCGTGACCGGCGAGCGATTGGCCACTGTCACGTGCATGCCGAAGGCTTTGGCCCGCTCCGCAACGGCGCGGCCGATGTGGCCGAAGCCCAGGATGCCGAGGCTGCTGTCGCCGAGTTCACTGCGGGCCGCCAGCGGATCACCGGCCCAGTACGTCCAGCGGCCGCGCCTCAGATCCGCGTCGGCACGCTGCAGCGGCACGTGCGGGACCAGCAGCGCTGCCATGACGTATTCGGCGATCGCCAGCTCATGCCCAAAGCAGCAGCAGAGCGGCGTGCCGGGCGGTAGCAGCGACCGATCGATGCCGTCGACGCCAGCGGCCGGGGCCTGATAAAGGCGAAGCGCCGCCGGCTTGGGATGTGTCTGATCGAGCTTGATGCCGACGATGACATCGGCCGATCGGAACGCTGCGACGTGCTCGGGCTCGTCCACCTGATCGGGCAGCACAACGATGGTGCTGACCTCGTCGAGGTGGAAGGGCGCCAGCAGGGATGGGAAGCCCGGCTCAAAGGCCGCCGCGTTCTGACCATGAAAGACGATCTTCATGCCCCTGTCCAAGCCGCCAGCGCTTCGTCTCACGATCTCATTTCACGCTCGAGAACGCCGTCGGCGCGATGATCTGGCTCGACACGTTGGCGACGATCGGCGCGTCTTTCTCGCTGGCCGCGCGTTTCTCGAGCCACTCGGGATCAGCACCGAAGGCCGTCCACTTCTTCTCGCGGTCGGCGAGGCTGTCCCACTGCAGCAGGTAGATGAGCTGGTGGTTGGATTGGCCGATCAGCGTCGTCCAGAAGCCCGCCTGCTTGATGCCGTGGCGCTCCCAGATCTTCAAGGTCGTATTCTGAAATCGATTGAGCAGGGCCGGCAGCCGTCCGGGGCAGCAATCATAGATCCGAAGCTCGTACAGCATGGCGTGTCCTCATGTGGCTTGTCATTGACCTGACATGGCGAGCTTACACGCAGGGCACGGGAATTCGCCAGCACGGATCGACGCTGACCTCGATCATCAGTCCGGCTCGCCGCCGGCCGAACCCCAAAACACGCGACATTGCGGAACCTCGATTTTCTTCATGCACGCTCGATATCGGACACCAGCATGGCGCGTTGCTCCGCCGTGACTTCGGGGCGCACACCAAACCACAGCTCGAAGCCGCGCACCGCCTGGTGCAACAGCATGTCGAGCCCATTGGAGACGGCAAAGCCGCGCTTTTCCGCAGCCATCAGCAGCGCGGTTTTCAGGGGCACGTAGTTGATATCGGCCACCACCGAGCCCGCCGCCATCGACGCCAGATCGAGCGTCAACTCGGGATTGCCCTTCATGCCGAGCGAGGTGGCGTTGACCAGCAGTTCGGCGCCCGCCAGCACGCGCGGCAGCTCCTCCCATCGCACAGGCTCAACGCTTGGGCCGTAAAGTTCACGGAAGGCCTCAGCCTTGGCGAACGTCCGGTTGGCCACGTGAATGGTCCCGATGCCGCGCTCGACGAGGCCGAACACGACCGCGCGGCCTGCGCCGCCCGCGCCCAACACCACCGCCTTGCGGACGCGCTTGTCCCAGCCAGCAGCGGCCGCATCGAGCGCGCCCACGAAGCCCTCGACGTCAGTGTTGGTCGAGCGCAGACGCCCCTGCTCGAACCACAGAGTATTCGCAGCGCCGACGCCCCGCGCCCGCTCGTCGGGCAGGGTGAGTGCAAACGCTGCTTCCTTGTGCGGCACGGTGATATTGCAGCCGACGTAGCCCCGCTCCTCCAGCGAGCTGAGGAAGGCTGGAAAATCGTCCGGCGAGACTTCCTCGCACCGATACTCGCCATCGATGGCGTAGCGCGCGAGCCAATAGCCGTGCAGTTTCGGCGACCGCGAGTGCTTGGCCGGCCATCCGACGATACACGAGGCCGGACGTTGCGTGGTCATCGGACGATCCTGATCATGCGGCCTTCGCCTTTAAGATCATGGCCAGCCCGGCCACGGCGAGCGAATACCCGTCAGCGCCGAAGCCGCACAGCGTCGCGGTGGCGACCGGCGTCACGAACGAGCGGTGCCGGAAGCGCTCGCGCTGATGCGGATTGGAAAGATGCAGCTCGATGATCGGATGCTTGACGTTCTTCAGCGCGTCGAGAATCGCGATGGAGGTATGCGTATAGGCGGCCGGGTTGATGATGATGCCACACGCGCCTTCGATCGCCTCGTGGATCCAATCGACGAGCTGACCCTCGTGATTGGTCTGCCGGAACGAGATCGCAAGGCCGTGCTCCTTGCCAGCCTTGAGGCAGAGCGCCTCCACATCGGCCAGCGTCTTCGAGCCATAGATGTCCGGCTCGCGCGTGCCGAGCAGGTTGAG
>JBKJYG010000041.1:0-2533 GCA_046715905.1 Hyphomicrobiaceae bacterium
GGCTGGGCTCGACCTCACGACCAAACGCGTCGCAAGCGCGGTTCAAGGGCGCGCCGAATACCTGCGCCGTCCAGATCTCGGCCGGCGTCTGTCGGACGCGTCGCGGCAAGACCTGATGGCGATGGCCGGCGCCCGGCCTTCGGAGCGGCCCGATCTCTTGATCGTCGCCGGCGACGGGCTGTCGTCGCGCGCCGTCGCGGCGAACCTGACGGCGTTCCTCACCGCGCTGCTGCCGCACCTCAAGCGCGAAAACGTCAGCGTCGGCCCCGTCGTGCTCGCAAACGAAGCACGCGTGGCGCTCGGTGACGAAGTGGGGGAAGCGCTCGGCGCCAAAGCTGTGTTGATGTTGATCGGCGAGCGGCCGGGCCTATCGTCGCCGGACAGCCTCGGCGCCTATTTGACTTTGACGCCGCGCGTCGGCCTGAAAGACGCCGACCGCAATTGCATTTCAAACATTCGCGTCCGTGGCTTGAGTTATGACGAAGCGGCCTTCAAGGCCGCCTGGCTGCTTCGTGAAGCCTTCCGCCGCGGCGTCACCGGCGTAACGTTGAAAGACGATTCGAATTTCATGATCGAGGCCGCGCCGGCCACTCCAAGGCTAGCTTGACGACGTGACTCGTAAACTAAGCTAGACAAGATAATGCCTTAAATATTCGCGGGTTCGGCGCTCGGCGCCCGAATAATTCTCACTTCTGACGAATGACGTTCAGTCTGGATTGGGCTACGTTGCAGAGATGCGGCGAGTCTGCCGGACCTCCGGCGGCCGGTCGCAGACAATGGGACGGGGGTCCGCGCAACGAGATCTCGGCGAGCAAATATCGCGGCGGTTTCCGGTAGGATCGGGCGTCGGCCCAGTTCCGCCTCGGCCGTTGCGTCCGCCGCCAAGATCGCCTTGCGCACGACCCCTTTAAAAAAAGGGGACACGGCAATGTCGGACTCCGTATCTGGCGTCACCTACGAAAAGGTGGACGACGCCTACTTCGCAGCACGCGGACTGAAACGGCACGCGGGCGTCTGGTCGCTATGGGCGCTCGGCGTCGGCGCGGTCATCTCGGGTCACTTCTCGGGCTGGAATCTCGGCCTCGCACAAGGCGGTTGGGGCGGCATGTTCGTCGCCACCATTCTCATCGCGATCATGTATCTCGGCCTGACATTCTCGCTGGCCGAGATGAGCCCGGCGATGCCGCACACCGGCGGCGCCTACTCGTTTGCGCGCACCGCATTCGGACCCTGGGGCGGCTTTATCACCGGCCTCGCGGAGAACGTCGAATAAGTGATGACGGCGGCGGTCATCGTGTTTTTCATCGGCAGTTACGTGGCCGCGATCGTCGGCGCGCCAACGGAGTGGCAACCACTCTTCTGGATAGCGGGGTACGTGCTGTTCGTCGGCTTGAACATTCTGGGCGTCGAGCAGTCGTTCAAGTTTTCGCTGATCGTGACGGTTCTGGCGCTGTTGTGCCTGTTCGCGTTCTACGTCAGCGCCATCCCGCACGTCGACTTCAATCGATGGGCGCTGAACATCGCGCCTGACGGCAGCGAGCTGCCTGAAGGCAATGGTCCGATGTTCCCGTTCGGCAATTACGGCATTCTCGCCGCGCTGCCATTTGCGGTCTGGCTGTTCCTGGCCATCGAACAGTTGCCATTGGCGGCCGAAGAGTCGGTTGATCCCAAGCGCGACATGCCCAAGGGCATCATGCTTGGCATGTTCACGCTGATCGCGTCGGCGTTCGCCGTCCTCTACCTCAACCCGTCGGTCGCTGGCGTCGGTTCAAAAACGCTGGGCGCATCCGGCGAGCCGCTTCTCGACGGATTTAGAGCGATCTACGGCTCTGATCTGGCGAATATTCTCGCGGCGGTTGCCGTTATCGGCCTCGTCGCGAGCTTCCACGCGATCATCTTTGCGTTCGGCCGGCAAATCTACTCGGTGAGCCGCGCCGGCTACTTTCCGAGCGCCCTGTCGGTCACGCATGGCACGCGCAAGACGCCGCACATCGCTATGATTGTCGGGTCGATCCTCGGGCTCGCCGTGATGCTGACCGTCTGGTTCGTGCAAGGCGCGGAACAGGGGGCGAAGGTCATCGGCGGCACGCTGCTGAACATGGCCGTTTTCGGCGCCATGTTCTCGTACGTGATGCAGGGCCTGTCCTACATCCAGCTCAAACAGAAATTCCCCAACATCGAGCGGCCTTACAAGAGCCCGCTCGGCAACTTCGGGGCGGCGCTGACGGTCATCATCGCGCTGGTCACGATCTACATGCAGCTGCAGGACCCGGTGTATGTCGCCGGCGTGCTGTGGGTGGCGGCGTGGTTTGCAATCGGCATCCTCTACTTCGCGCTGATTGGACGCCACAAGCTGATCCTGTCGCCGGAAGAAGAGTTCGCGATGTCGAAGGGCCAGGCGGCTTACAAGAGCATGTGAGCCGAGCAAACGCGTCAGACATCAAGAGGAGCGCCGGTTGCCCCGCGGGCTTTTTTCGGTTTTGGGTGGGGAGTTTCGGTTGGCGGCCGGGCCGCCCCCCCCGCTGCCGTCCAA
>JBKJYG010000042.1:0-3731 GCA_046715905.1 Hyphomicrobiaceae bacterium
TGAAGGACGTTGTTGCGGCATTCCGTTTCGAGGCCCGCACGGTCCAGGATGCGCGTTTCCTTGACGGGCACGAGCAACTCGTTATCGGATCATCGGCGGTGTGGTTTGGCGATTGCATGCGCCGCGAGCCCGACAAACGCGACGGCTATGAAAGCTTCACGGCCAGCGATGCGAACCTGGCGAACGGTTGCCGGCGGGCCTTTCTCCGCCTCTGGTCGGTTTCCCAGCCGCTGCGCAAGGCCCAGCTTGGTTTGGGGCTGGTCGCAATCGATGTGGGGAGCAACGCCAGCGGAGCCGGCATGGTGGCCGCTCACGGCGACACCATCGGTACGCTGCAAGTCTGGCGGCCATCGACGCGGCACTGATGACAACAGGTCGCCGGCCCAGCCCTCCGCGGCGCGACAGGCGCACGGTTAGATCTCCTCGTCAAAGCCTGCTTCGACGAGAGCAATCAACGCCACGAGCGCTTCGGCCGCTTGGGGTCCTTCGGCTTCGATTGCAATCGTCGTACCGGGGCCTGCCGCCAGCATCATAAGTCCCATGATGCTGGTCCCGCCCACGGTTTGCCCCTCGCGTGTCACCCGAATGACCGCATCGAAACTTTCGGCGCACTTGACGAATTTGGCTGAGGCCCGCGCATGCAAGCCCTTCTTGTTGCGGATCGTGACCTCGGCGGCTGGCTTTCCTGTCAAGCTGCGTTCTTTCTTTGCGGCCCGCCAGCCTTAGGACTGGCCCGACATCACTTGGCTGGCGACGCTGATATTCTTACGGCCAGCTTCCTTGGCGAGATCAACCGACTCGGCTAAGTTTTTGTCGCGCCGCACGCTTGCCAGGCGCACCAGCATCGGCAGGTTGACCCCCGCAAGGACCTCGGCGCCGGTCTCCTCCATGATCGATTTGGCGAGGTTCGACGGGGTGCCGCCAAACATGTCCGTAAGGACCACGACACCCTGACCGCTGTTGGCACGGCCGACGGCCTCGATCAGCTCATTGCGCCGGCCTTGGATGTCGTCGTCGGGCCCGATAGAAAGCGTTTCGAGCCGCGTCTGCGGCCCGACCACGTGCTCCAGCGCGGCGCGAAATTCGACCGCAAGTCCGCCATGTGTTATTATGACGATACCAATCATGTCGTTCGCCTTATCCGCTCGCATGCCTTGAGCGCGAATTCGAATTCAATTCCGGACAGCCCTTTTCTTACCCCAGCGGCTGCCGGTACGCGATTCGCATCTGAGATATAGCATTCCTTCCACCTTGCCCGAATCGCTACGGCTCCGAGGCAAATTGCCCTGCTCGCGGGCCCGACGGCTTGGCGGCGATCATTGGCAGTGACGCAACGCAAGCAGCACCTTGAGGGGTGCCGAGGCCTCGAACGGCGAGACATGGATGAGGGGGATGCTGAGCCCCAGCAATGTGTAGACCGGCATGGGATCCGGCAAGCGCTCGATCGGATGGCGGCGATCAAGATGGACGGCAAGACGAACCTCGGCTTCGGGCACATGGCTCATTTCAACGATCCCGATGCCCCGGACTTCGATCCGGCCGGCCAGCGTTCCGGAGGGCTTGGCCAAGAGCCGTCCCCCGCTCACCGTCACAGCCACCTGGTCATCGGCAACGAGAGAGGGCCGCATCTCGCGGTCCCCGTCCCAGCCGCGCATCATCAGGCAGCGCAGGGCCAGGTCCGACTTGCCCGAGCCGGAAGGCCCGAGCAGCAGCGCGGCCACGCCGTCCGCGGCGATGCAGGTCGCATGCAGGAGCCTACTGGAGCCATCCAAGACCCGCTTGCCCCCTGGTCGGTCGCGCGGCTGGAAAGCGCGCCACGAAGCGAGCGCCGAGCACGCGGCATGTTGCATGAGCGGTCACGGGATCTGCGAGCCTGTTCTCAGCCCAAATCCGACCCCCATGCGCTTCCACGATCTCTCGCGAAATGCTGAGTCCCAGGCCTGAATTTTTTCCGCGCTCGCGATCGGACTGCGGGCGATCGGAATAGAACCGTTCGAAGATCTTTTCGAACTCATCGTGCATGATGCCGGGGCCCGTGTCCTCGACGCAAACTTCGACATCATCGCCGATGCGGCGCGCTCGCACGCTGACCTTGCCGCCCGGAGGCGTGAACGAGAAGGCGTTATCCACCAGATTAGTCACGACTTGCGCCAGGCGTCCCTCGTGCCCCTTCACCACCAGGGCATTGGCTGCCGCCAACTCCCCGCCGGTGTCCAACGCGATCGTAACGTCGTTATCGGCATGCAGGAGACGTTGCGCCTCGCCGACCCGTTCGATCACCCAGCCGACATCCACGGGCTCATGCGTCTGCAAGGCCAACTCGGCATTCAGCCGGGATGCATTGGAGACATCGGTAATCAGACGGTCCAGGCGCTTCAGCTCGCCCTGGATCTGCTTGACCAGTTCATCGCGCTGCTCAACCGTTCGTGCATAGCACAAGGCCTCGGCGGTGCAGCGCGCGGCCGCCAAGGGATTGCGAAGTTCATGCGCAACGTCAGCGGCGAACTTCTCGCTTGCCTCTACCCGCGTGAACAACGAGGCCGTCATGCGCGAAAACGCGCCAGCCATCTGCCCCACCTCATCATGCCGATCGGCGTAGTTGGGCAGGTCGGCGCGCGCCGAAATCGTTTGGCTGACGTGTTCGGCCGCCGCCGAGAGCCGGCGCACGGGCACGGCAATGGTGCGGTCGAGCATCAAGGAGGCCATCAGCGTCGCCAGCAGCGCCATGGCCGCCAGCGAGGCGATGATCCACCGCTCGCGCACCAGGAGATCGTCGATCTCGCCCGGACGGGTGGACAGGAGCAGCGCACCCAGGGTGGCATTGCGCCGCTGGATCGGCACGGCCATGGACACGATTTGATGGCCGGTCTCATTCAGCAGCAACATCGGCAACGGTGCATTGCCCCGCAAGGCTTGCCGGACTTCGCTGTAATACGTGCCGTTGGCGGCTCCGATCTCCCGATAGACGGGCAGATCCGACCCATCGAACCACGCGACCACCCTCGTCCACGTCGTTTTCACACGCACGCGTTCTTCGACTGGCGGCGTCTCGGCCGCTGGCTCGCCTTTTTTAGCTGACCGGCCGGTGTCGACGAGAAGCTCACCTTCACGTCCGTAAATACGCGCCCGCGTATTGTGGCTCGGCTGGATCAGACGGCGCAGCACCGGCCCGATCTTGTCGGGACGCAAGGAGAGCTCCAAAGCCGCGAAGGCGTCATCCCGGTAGGGCAGGCGCGCGCCTTCGACTTCGGGGAGGCGTTCGGGATCGAACGTGATGCGGTCGGTATCGAGGGAAGCATTGGCGGCCACCGCGGCGGCAATGATCTCGCCTTGGACGCGCAAGCTTTCGCGCTTGGAGGTGATGAGCCAGGCCTGATGCTGGCTGAGCCAGATGATGCCGATCAGCAGCACCGCCAGACCGAGGATATTGGAAACGAAAATGCGCCGGGCGAGCGTTGCCAGAAAAAACCTGAACAGCGGCGTCCGATGCAGGTAATGCCACGCCTCGACGAGGAAGCCCCCGAGAAGCCGGACGGTGCCTACCACGGGTTCGGACCAGCCCGTCGGTCGCGTCTGCGCGCCGGCGTCGTCGAGCCCCCGGCTAAGCGACCGCCGGGCCACGCCGTGCTGAAGCCGGCCAAGCCCGAGCGCCAGACCCGCCAACCTCGACCCGCCGTCGGGAACGGTCAGATCTGGCGGGCCACGGCGTTCTGCTTCGAGAGCCATCGTTC
>JBKJYG010000043.1:0-2901 GCA_046715905.1 Hyphomicrobiaceae bacterium
TCAGGCATCAGTCATCGGCAGTTGCCGCGCTGTGAACGAAGTTGCCGCTGGTGTATTCGCCATGACTCGCGCGAAGAACCGCCTCGATGTTACCCCCGAGACGCTCGGCGTGTTCGCACAGCGTACGCTTGCTCAAATGCAAGTGCTTCCACAAGAGGAACCGCAGCGGCAAAAAGAGGAACCGCAGAGGCAAAGGTCGGAGTGGCATCCCGTGTCGCATGAGCCGCGTCGGCCAGTACTACGGGCAGAAGCGCCGGCCCCTATAAGGCCGCAACCACTGCCCGAATAACGTGCGGTGCCCGAGAGCAAATCCGCTAGAACCGAACCGGATCGAAGTCGACAACCGGACGTCTTTCGACTTGCGAACTTGAGCCTTATGTCCATGACGATTTGTTGGGGCTGGACGCGAGAGACCGAAGTCGAGGCCGACGTTGCCGATCCAGGATGCGGAGCGGGTGAGACCGCCTTGCCTTGAGTGTGGGGGTGATGGCGACTGGTCCAAGTTTCATCCGGAGCCGGAGACGGTCGTGGGTCCAATGTCATGCGTGGAACGCAAGGGAACGGGTCGGGCTTTGATTAGCGTGTGATCCCGCAGACTAGTCCAGCCCCTTGAAACTCGGGTGCCGCAATAAACCGTCAGCGGTTATGGCCCGGTAAGCGATCCTGGCCGTTCTTCGTGGCTCAATCCAGGTGGTGCCGGCCTTGCGCAGGGGCACAGCCGGCCGGTCGACGACGAGACCATCGAGTACCGCGCGAACCTCCCGCGACGTTCGAGCGGAGAAGCCGGTGCCAACCTTGCCGACATAGACGAGCTTGGGCCCATCGCGTCGCGCCAGGCGCAGAGCGCCAATCCCTGAGCCGTCGGGCACGAAGCCGATAATGACAAACGAGGCGGTCAGCGTGCACTTGGTTTTTAGC
Organism: Hyphomicrobiaceae bacterium; assembly: GCA_046715905.1. GTDB lineage: Bacteria > Pseudomonadota > Alphaproteobacteria > Rhizobiales > Hyphomicrobiaceae. The sequence continues at coordinate 919 of JBKJYG010000043.1, forward strand.
CACGCCTTTGATCGTCCAGAGCGGTAGGGCGCGTCCCGGAGCTTAGACACGATGCCCTCGAGGCCGGATTGGCGCATCATCTGGAGCAGGCGGTTGCCGTCCGTCTCGAACACCAAGCTCAGCGCCAGCCGCTGCCCCACATGCGGCTCAAGAAACGCGGCGAGCACCCGCTGGCGCTTGCTAAGCGGCGCGGGACGCAGATCAAAGCCGTCCAGGTACAGGCAATCAAACACCACGTACTGGAATCGACCCGCGGCACCGCGATTGAGATCTTGTAGCAGGTCGTCATAGCTGGGCTGCCCGTGCTCGTTCGGCACGATGATCTCGCCGTCGAGGACGAGGTCGTTGGCCGGCAGGTCTTCCAAGGCTTGAGCGATGGTTGGAAAGCGCGCCGTCCAGTTGAACCCCCGACGCGTGTAGATCACGGCCCGGCCGCCCTGCAACTGGGCCTGTAGGCGGTAGCCATCAAATTTGATCTCGTGCAGCCATCGATCGCCGGCCGGCACGGATTGCACTAGCGAAGGCTCGCAGGGTAGGACGAACCGAGGATGTGGGGCTGCCTTGGCGCCCTGTAGCATGCGAGCAATGAAGCGAGCTGGGGAGCGGTGGGTGGTCGAGCGTCGGGTCACGTTTGCTCCGGCGAACGCCGTTGTTGGATCGCATAGGGCTCGGGCCAAGCGTGCGCCTTCACCTCTCCGCACTTCGAGCATCGCAGGCGCTGAGAGATTGTCAGCAGCGGGGTTTCCATGGCAACGCCGGAGGTGTGAGCGAACTCGCTTGGTTTCTCCAGCAGTTCGTGTACGCAGGCATCGCACCGAATCCAGAGTCGCTGGCCAAGGTCTTCGAGGTACGCGAGGGTGACCTTTCTCCACTCGCCATCTCGGGGCTGCTGGTGCCAGCTCATCAGCGCTCGCGGTTCGTGTTTACCTCTGGAAGGGTTGGAGAACCCATTGCACGACCGTTATGGGTGCGATATCGGCGATGCCTAGCAGGTTTGTGACAAGAAAGCCAAAACGATAAGCCGCTTCTTGCGGTGTAACATGCTTAGGGGCATTGCGACTGCTATGCTTGCCTGCGCGTTGGCAAGTGTTTGCGTAGGTCTGGCTCACTACCACGCCCAGTTGACAAGATCGGTGCCGGCCGCAGACGCTACGCCCTCGGTCTCGCCACCGGAAATCCGGTTGCAATTCAACGAGGCGATGGAGGCGCGCTTTTCAAAGATCACGGTGCTAGCAAAAGGGGGGAAGCCGATCGCAGCCGAAACTGTCAGCGCAGACCCCGCGGATAAAAAAATTCTCGTCTTAAAATTCAAGGATGTCCTTCAGCCTGGAAGCTACCAGGTGAGCTGGCGTGTCGTCTCTCTCGACACGCACAAGATCAGCGGCAGCTTCACGTTCCAAGTAAAGCGCTGATCTTGACCGCAATAGCGTAAAAGAGGGATCCTTCGTGCTCGATGCCCTTATCATCCTTCGCACCGTACATTTTGCTGCGAGCATTCTGGTCGCGGGCACCTTGATCTTCTCTGCCGCGATCGCCGAGCCAGTCTTGCAGAAATCCGATTGCGACCGCCCGGCCTGGCTGCGGACATACCAAAGGCACCTCGCCGTCGTTGCGACACTCGCGCTTGCCATGGCGATTCTGTCGGGCGTCGTGCATTTGGTCGCCATCGCCGCCGCGGTCTCCGAAGAACCCTGGGCTGTTGTCATCCGCGATGGAACGGCCTGGGCGTTCTTCGCGGACACCCATTTTGGAAAAATCGCACAACTGCGCTTGCTGTTGGCGGCGGGGCTCGCCCTTCTGCTTCTACGGTGGGCAATCCAGCCGAGGCTCGCCACGAGCGGGCTTCGTAAACTGGCCGCGGTCCTGGCCGCGATCTTACTCGGCAGTATAGCATTGACGGGACACGCGGCTGGGGCAACCGGCATTGGCGCCACTTTACATTTGGGGGCTGATCTTGCTCATGTCCTCGCAGCAGGTGCATGG
>JBKJYG010000044.1:0-2841 GCA_046715905.1 Hyphomicrobiaceae bacterium
TCAGAGGCCAGCGTTTCACGCGTCGTCTTGGCGAGCGCCTGGGCCTGCCCGCGCGCATCGGCAAGAGCCTGCTCGTAGTCTTTCAATGCCGCATCGGTTTTGACTTTCATCCGCTCGGCTTCGGCCAAATCCCGGGCGATGCGTTGCCGCCGCTCCTCGATCATGTCGCCGATCCTGGGCACGACGAACCGCGACAGCAGCACGTACAGACCGCCAAAGGTCAGCACCAGCCAGAACAGCTGGGAGGAAAAAAACTCGGGATTGAACTGCGGCAGGCCGGCTGAAGGTACCGGATCGCCTGCCACCAGAACGACGAGCATGGAAGATTTCCTCGATTGCAGCGAGACCGTGCTGGCTCAGGTTGCTCGGGGACCGGAGCGGCCGGATGCGCCTGGGCAACCGACCTCCGAGCACCGTGATCAACGAACAGCTTGGCCCGAACCGCAGTGTTTCGCCGCTCAGCGAAACAGAATGATCATGGCGACAACGAAGGCGAGCAGGCCGAGCAGCTCGGTCATCGCGGCGCCGACAAACATCCAGGTCCGCTGGCTTTCGGCGGCCGACGGATTACGCAGCGCACCGGCGAGATAGTTGCCGAAAATGGTGCCCACGCCGATACCCGCGCCAACGAGGCCCATACAGGCCAGCCCGGCACCAATCAGCTTTGCGGTTGCGAGATCCATGTCATTTCTCCTTGAGCGTTGGTCGATCGAAGTTGGACAACCGGATAGGCTCCGCAAAACGCGCAGACCCATCCGGAGAATGGCGAGGGATCAATGATGCATATTCAGTGCGTCATTGAGATAGATGCAGGTCAGCAACGTGAAAATGAAAGCTTGCAAAACGGCAATCAGCACCTCGAACCCGGTGAAGCCGATCATGAATATCAACGGCGCCCAGCCGCCGAACAGGCCCAGCCCGATAACGAAGCCGGCAAACACTTTGAGCAGGATGTGGCCTGCGATCATGTTGGCGAACAGGCGCACGGAAAGACTAATGGGCCGCATCAGATAGGAGACCACCTCAATGATGGAGATCAGCGGTAGCAGGAGAAGCGGCACGCCTTCGGGAACGAACATACGCAGATAGGAGACCCCGTTGCGGGCGAAGCCCACGATCGTGACCAGCAGGAACACGAACACCGCCAGCGCCAGAGTGACGGAAAGATGGCTGGTGACCGTGAACGAGCCCGGCAGCAAGCCGAGCAGATTGGCCGCCAGAATGAACAGGAACAATGTGAAAATGAGCGGAAAGAAAGGCTTTCCGGCCGGACCGCAGATGTCGGTCAACGTTTTTTCGATGAACTCATACACGACCTCGGCCATCGACTGCAGCCGGGAGGGAATGAGTTGGCTGTTTCGTGTCGCGAGCAGGAGGAAGCCGCAGGCGAGCGCCAGGATGATCATCATCCACAACGACGAGTTGGTAAATGAAATATCATAGCCGAACAGATTGAGCTCGAGCAGTCGTTTGACTTCAAATTGCTCGAGTGGGCTGTGCCCGCCTTCACCGGATGCCGAGGCCAAAGTTCTAATCCCGTTTCTTGATCTTCTCGTCTTCGACCCGCGTCGCGTCCTTGGCGACAGACACTTTCGCTTGCTGCTTATTCGCTGCCTGGATCACGCTGCGCAAGCCGGCGGCGAAGCCAAGCAGCATGAAGAGAACCAGAAACAGCGGCAGGGTGTTGAGCCACCAATCCAATAACCATCCGATGCCGACGCCCAGTCCAATACCGGCTAGCAGATCAATCATGAAGCGAAAGGCGAGCCCATAGGCCTTGCCACCCGCTGCAGTTTCATTCGGCCTCGCCACCTTGCGAGCACTCACAGTGTCCAGCCGCTGACCAAGTTCCGCAGAGCGCTTTTTAAACGCCTCGCGATCCTCGGCGGGTATCACTCCGCGGGGCCGTTGACTTTCTTCATTGTCGGCTGGCATGCGGATACCGCCCGGTGCGAACTGCCCCGTTGGCTGGTGGGTCGAAAGTTACGGCGCGGACCATAGTTTGGGGGTGAAGGGGTGTCAACAAATCGACAAATTTGTCGGCCGAGGTGCGAGGCGACGAATGCGCGCACTGGATGGAGCCCGGTCCGCGACGCTCTGAGCCACAGTGCCATCCTACGCCGCGCCGCGGGCCGATTCGGGTGCGTTCTCAATGATCTTCTCGGCCGTCAAAAGGTCGACCGAGACGAGCTGCGACACCCCCTTTTCCCCCATGGTGACGCCATAGAGCCGGTTCATCCGCGCCATGGTCATGGGGTGGTGCGTTATGACCAGGAACCGCGTCTGGGTGTCGGCCGCCATCTGCTCCATCAAGGCGCAGAAGCGGTCGACGTTGGCGTCATCGAGCGGCGCGTCGACTTCATCGAGCACGCAGATCGGCGACGGATTGGTCAGGAACACAGCGAAAATCAGCGACAGCGCGGTCAAGGTCTGCTCGCCGCCCGAGAGGAGCGAGAGGGTTGCAGGCTTTTTGCCCGGCGGCTTGGCGATGATTTCGAGCCCGCCTTCCATCGGATCCTCGAGGCTTTCCACGATCTCCAGGCGGGCTTCGCCACCGCCAAAAAGCACGCCGAACAGTCGCTGGAAATGCGCATTTACGATCTCAAACGCCTCGTTCCGGCGTTTTTTGGCCTCCCGGTTGAGCTGGCCGATGGCGCCGCGCAGCTTGTTGATGGCGCCGTCCACGTCGAGCCGTTCAAGGTCCAGCGCCGCGTGCTGTTCGTTCAGCGTCGCCAGTTCCTCATCCGCCTGCAGGTTGACCCCGCCCAGTCGCTCGCGATCGGTCTTCAGACGCTGCAGCGTGCGATCCGCGTCGGCAAGCGAGGGCAGACTTGCGCCCGG
>JBKJYG010000045.1:0-3198 GCA_046715905.1 Hyphomicrobiaceae bacterium
GGATGTATTCCTATACCTGGGGCCGGCTGGCGAGATTCGATTGCCGAGTTTCGGAATGCCTCGCCTGATGAACAATCACGGCAATTATATCGGCAGCCTTGGTGACCTTTGCCGGTGGCTGGGCGAGCAAGCAACGGAGCTCGGGGTCGAGATCTATCCGGGGTTTGCTGCCGCCGAAGTGCTTTACGACGACAGCGGCGCCGTCGTGGGCGTGGCGACGGGCGACATGGGCGTCGGACGTGACGGCACGCCCAAGTCTGAATTCACGCGCGGCATGGAGCTGAGGGGCAAGTACACGATCATCGCCGAGGGCGCGCGCGGTTCACTGGCCAAGCAGCTCATTGCAAAGTTCAAGCTGGCGGAGGGGCGTGATCCGCAGAAGTACGGCATTGGCTTGAAGGAGCTGTGGGAAGTCGCGCCCGGGAAGCATCAGCCGGGTCTTGTGCAGCATACGCTGGGGTGGCCGCTCGACAATCGGACAGGTGGGGGGTCGTTTCTCTATCATTATGGCGCCAATCTGGTGTCGGTCGGCTTCGTCGTTCACCTGAACTACGAAAACCCGTATCTCAATCCCTTCGAGGAGTTCCAGCGCTTCAAGACCCATGCCGCCGTGCGCCCCACCTTGGACGGCGGCAAGCGGATCAGCTACGGCGCGCGCGCCATCACCGAAGGCGGCTGGCAATCGATCCCGAAACTTGTATTCCCCGGCGGCGTGCTGTCCGGGTGCTCGGCCGGGTTCGTCAACGTGCCGCGCATCAAGGGCAGCCACAACGCGATCCTATCGGGGATGCACGCGGCCGAGGCGGCTTTCGAGGCGCTGCGGGCGGGCCGCGCCCATGACCGGCTTGATGCCTACGAGAGCGCGGTCATGGAAGGTCCGATCGCGGCGGATCTGAGATCCGTCCGCAACGCCAAGCCGCTGCTCTCCCGCTACGGTACCGCACTCGGCACCGTCCTGGCCGGCGTGGATATGTGGCTCAACACGATCAACCGCGGGCGGGGGCTTGGCTACACGCTGCGCCACGGTAAGCCCGATCACGCGGGGACGGGCAGGGCGCGGCTGTTCAAACCGATCGAATACCCCAAGCCCGACGGAAAGCTCACCTTCGATCGCCTGACGGATTTGTCCTTCTCCGCGACCAACCACGAAGAAGACCAGCCCGTGCACCTGAAGCTGACCGATCCCAAGGTGCCGATCGCGGTCAATCTGCCCGAATTTGCGGAGCCGGCGCAGCGCTATTGCCCGGCCGGCGTCTATGAGGTGGTGCAGGAGGAGCAAGGTCCGCGATTCCAGATCAACGCGCAGAACTGCGTTCACTGCAAGACCTGCGATATCAAGGATCCAAGCCAGAACATCACGTGGGTGGTGCCCGAAGGCGGCGGCGGACCGAACTATTCCGGGATGTGAGGCGAGGTATCCGAGCGGGCGCCGCCTTCAGCGCGAAAGAGGAGGCGGCGGACCGAACTATTCCGGGACGTGAGGCGAGGTATCCGAGCGGGCGCCGGAGTGTCGCCGATCGAAGAAAATTGAGCAAGACGGCCGGCCGATGTGGTCGTATAAGCGCGACGACGAAGCTGGTCAGGTTCCGTAGCTCAACTGGATAGAGTGCCGCGCTTCGAACGCGGAGGTTGCGGGTTCAAGCCCTGCCGGGACCGCCATTGACTGCCCATAGCCGCCGCGCCGCCGCCGTCAACTTGACTTCGCCCTAATTGGCGCTCAAGTCATGGCGAGGCGCGTCGGCAGGACTGGCTCGCGCTGCGTCAGGGAGAGTGTCATGGGCGCCGTGCAGTGGATTGCGGTTTGGGGCTTGGTCGCTCTGGCTGCGGCGATCGCCGGCGGCATTGTGGCCGGCTACAAGAATCGCGATCCCTCCTCGTGGGCCGCCTGGTGCCTGCTGTTCCCGCCGCTGGTCCTGCTGCTCTTGCTGATGGGCCGCAACCGGGGCCTGCGCCGCCGGCCGCCGACACTCGATGAAGAAGATCGCCACCACGGGACGATCTAATCGCCCCCCGCAGGATCACGTCAGAACCGCCGACCAGAACGAGACGGCGGGTCAATGCTGGGCATGAGACTGAGAGGGCCAGATCGGCCGCCCCTCAGGCCGGGCTCCCCGCCGGCAGCTCGAGATCGGGTTTCAGCTCGGCCGGGTTCTGCGGCCGGCGCACGCGCCCGTCCAGATGAGCGCCCTGCTCCACCATCAGTTCCATGTGGTGCACGTCGCCTTCGACCTTGGCACTGGCCTGCAGGGAAACCTTGAGGCCCCGAATGGTGCCTTGCACTTCGCCACGGACGATGACCGTTTCGCCCGAGACGACGCCGGTCACGTGCCCTCGGTTGCCGATAATGACTTCGTTGCCTGCAACATCACCTTCGATCCGGCCGTCGACTTGCAGCGTGCCCTTGGAGATGATGCGCAATCCTTGCCCGACGATGGTGAGATCATTGCCGATAATCGAGCCCGTCGAAAAGCTGGTCACCCCGCCATAGGCGCCGTTGGCCGACCCGTTGGCGCTGTTGGCCGGAGCAACCGCAGGCGGCGGCGGGCTCCGCTGCTCTCCCGGCGGAGCTTGCTTGATCTGATCAAAATAGCGATTGTCGACGTTGGCGAGCTTTGGCTCCGCTGGACTACGCGAAAACATTGGGATCCCCCCGGACAAGTTGATACGACAGCGATGGCACGCGACCACGCCGTGATGTTGGAAATATGTCGTCGGCGGACCAAAGTCGCGCATGTACCATCTTCCACAGCACCGGAAAAACACCTATATGTCCGGACATAAACCTGAACCCGCGTGAGCGGCTAAGACGGTCTCGATGTCAAAAGAATTGATTTCCATGCCCGCGACCGAGGCCGTACGGCGGCTCAAGGCGCGTGAGATTACGCCGCTCGATCTCATCGATGCCGCGGAGCGCCGCATCGCGGTCTGCGAGCCGGCGCTCAACGCCTTGCCGACGCTGTGCCTCGAGCGCGCGCGGGATCATGCCCGACGCTTGATGCGGGGTGAGGGGTGCCAGAAGCAAGGCGAGCGGGGGTGGCTGGCCGGCCTGCCGGTGGCGATCAAGGATCTGGCCGATGTGGCCGGGGTGCGCACGACTTACGGCTCGCGGATCTTCAAGGATCACGTGCCGCTCACGTCCCACCCCGTCGTCGAGCGCATCGAAGCGCATGGCGGGATTGTCCTCGCTAAATCCAATAC
>JBKJYG010000046.1:0-5367 GCA_046715905.1 Hyphomicrobiaceae bacterium
GCGCAACGCGATGCAACGGGAGTTGACGAAGACACTTGGAACGGTTGCCGCCACCCAGGTGCGTTTTTTGTTCGGTCTGCCGTTCGCGCTCGTCTTTCTGGCAGGTATCCTTGCCTTTTCGGGTTCACGATTCCCCGACCTCAGCCTTCGCATGCTGGTTTGGACGTTTGCTGGCGCCACCACGCAAATTGCGGGAACGGCCCTGCTGCTTGCCGCCATGCGCGACAAGTCCTTCGTCCTGGTTACCGCCCTCAACAAAATCGAGCCGGTGCACGTCGCAATCTTCGGCTTGGTCTTCCTCGGCGAGCACCTGACCGCCGCGTTGGCGGCGGCCATCGGCATCGCCACGCTGGGCGTCGTGATCATGTCCTGGCCGCAGCGTGGCTCGACCGAGAATCTCGGGTTGATGCCGATCCTGCAGGGCTTGGCGGCAGGCGCGCTGTTTGGCGCCTCGGCGGTGTTCTATCGCGGCGGCGTGCTGGCGCTCGAGCTGCCGAATTTCGCCGTGGCGGCCACCAGCACGCTGGTCGTCGGCCTCGTCATACAGGTGCTGATCCTGACGCTTTATCTGACGATCTGGAACCGTACGGCGCTGCTGGCTTTGGCGCGCAGTTGGCGGCCCTCGTTGTTCGCCGGGTTTCTGGGAGCCTTTGCCTCGCAGATGTGGTTTCTCGCATTCTCGATCGAGACTGCAGCCAAAGTGCGCACCCTTGCACTGGTCGAGATCCTGTTCGCCGGTCTTGTGTCGCGCAGCATGTTCAAGCAAGGTCTCGCATCACGCGAAGGGCTTGGGATACTGATGGTCGTGATCGGCGTGGTGCTGCTGCTCAATCAGTAAGCGGATCAGGAAGTCTTTCAGTCCTGAATCAGTCAACCACCGGCCGGGCCTTGGTGCGATCCTCAACGTTGGTGCCGAATTCCTTGTCCCACGACGGCGGCAGGCGGCCGATCCGACGGCGCACGGCCTCGGCCTGCGGCTTGTGCAGAGCTCGCAGATGGCGGCGGATGGCCTCCGGCAGCGCCGCCTCCTGGCTGCGGTTGAAACGGCGGCCAAGCTCACTGAAGTAGCTCGGCGCGAAATTGACCCCAATGAAACGGCAGATCGTTTCCAGTGCCGCCAGACGGTCGGCGTGCATATCCTCATAGAACAGAACCAAGTTCTGTTCGGGTGGGAAGACCGCATCCATCGCCTGCAGGGTCGCTGTATAGTCGCCAAGCTCCATGAAGCGCGGCTCGCCCAGCATGGCGATCAGGGCGTCCGTGGATTGTCGGTTGGCATCGAGCCCCCGCGCGCGACATTGATGCAGGACTTGGCTCCACGTGCGCTCGACCGGATTGCGCATGACGAAGATGACGCGGGCGCCCGGCGCCAGCCGCTTGATGTGGGACAGGCCGGGCTCGCCGATGATGGCGTACTCGGGGGTCAACTCGCCGGCGTAGGTCCTGCCGTTACGATCCTGGAAGAGAGCGCAGTACCATCGATCATCGATCGGAGTGGCCATGTACCGCCGGTACCAGCCCAACTGCCGCCAATGATCCTCGAACCGGGTCCACTGCGTCCAAAGGCGCTGATGGTATTTGCGATAGCGCGAACGCCGTTTGCGGGGAGCCAGATGTTCGGTGATGCCCTGGATATGGTCAAAATAATGGATTTCTTTCACGGGTGTCACGAACAGGTCGGGATGGCCTGCCAGCATGCGCGCCAGCCAAGTCGTTCCCGATTTTTGGGCTCCTATGCAAACGAAGTAGTTCTCGATTTCGACGTCCGACATGTGATGCAACCCGCTTGCCGCGTATCGGCACACCCTGCTTAGCGGGCGGCCTCCGCCCTGACAACGCAGCCGCCGTCGCAGGCGGGGGTGGTCCACAACGAAAAAATATGCACGACACGCGGTGGGTGGCTCACCCCATGGGCATCGTCCGCAGTTGAACGGTCAATTCACCATCGCGGCCATTATCAGCCGGCAACGAAGCCACTGACGCCGGCCTGCCGCGCATCGGCCCCCCCCTGGAGGGCGCACCTGTTTTTTAGTAGCGAAACTGCTCGGAAAGAATGCGCTCGTCCAGGCTGTGACCTTGATCGAACAGCATGAGAATTTCGGTCATGCGCGATTCAGCCACTTCGACAGACACCACAGAGCGCGTTTCGGCATTATCGGCCACCGCGCTGACCGGACGCTTGTTTGTTTCGAGGGCCTCGATCATGATACGCGCGTCGTTGGGCAACAGCGCTCCCCTCCACCGACGCGGGCGAAACGCGCTGATGGGCGTAAGAGCCAGAAGCGGCGAGTCGATGGGCAGGATCGGGCCTGATGCCGACAAATTGTAGGCCGTCGATCCCGCTGGGGTTGCGACCAGCAGTCCGTCGCAAACCAGTTCATTGAGCCGCACATGGCCGTCGATCGAGATGCGCAAGCGGGCAGCCTGATGGGTCTCGCGGAAAATTGAAACTTCGTTGATCGCCAGCGCCCGATGCGGCACCCCTTTGTCATCGATTGCTGTCATGGCGAGGGGCCGGATGCGCGAAAGGTCGGCGGCGGTCAGCCGCTCGCGCAAGCTATCCTCCCGGTACTCATTCATCAGGAAGCCGACCGATCCTCTGTTCATTCCGTAGATTGGAATCCGATCATGCATGAAGCGGTGCAGGGTTTGCAGCATGAACCCGTCGCCGCCGAGCGCCACGATCACCTCGGCCAGCTTCGGATCACAATTCCCGTAAACGGCACCCAGGCGCTCGAATGCCATGATCGCCTCCGGCGCCTCGCTGGCGACGAAAGCAATCTTCTCGAACTGCGACCCGGGTTCTGCCATGCTAAGCAATCTCTTTGCTTTCAGTTCCGGAGCGAGGCTCGCCTAAGTGCCCGAAAACGACAAGGCTAATCTCATCTACGCGACGTTCCCCACGCTGGCCGACGCCGAGCGGGTCGGCATGCTGCTGGTCGATGGTGGGCGCGTCGCATGCGTTAACATCATTCCAGGAATGACTTCGATCTACCGGTGGCAGGGTCAACGCCATCGGGATACTGAAGTCGTGATGATCCTTAAGACGCGCGCCAGCCTGGTTTCGCTGGTGCTGGCCGAGCTCAAAGCAAGGCATCCCTACGACAACCCGGCGCTTCTCGCCATTCCGGTCGTCGACGGCTCGGCCGATTTTCTCGACTGGATCAATGCGCAAACGGCCTCCCCGCAGTCAGCGCGCGACTGAGGCTCGGCTGGCCCAGGTCCTCTCCCCTCCCCCTCCGACGGTCGCATGCCTTGGCAAAGCCTGAAAAAGGCCGCGGTCGGTCCGCCTCGCAGCGCATTCTCAACCGATTTGGTCCTTATCCATCGCGCCCAGCCCACGGCGTGGGCCGCCGGTGAGGTGCTCCACTCCCGGCAAACCGCGGGAGATCAGCATGCCGCTTAAAGAGGCCGCACAGCTCGGGGCGGCCGTGCTTGCGCTGTCGGCGTTCGCCGGCACGATCACCGTTGAAGCACGCGGGCGCGGCGCCAAACGTGCCTCGGTGAGCGAAATCATCGTGCATGCGACCGGCGGGCCGTTCTGCAAGGGCGGCAACGTCGTGTTCTCACCGCCGGGCAACCTCGCAACCATGAAGCGTTTTTTCGAGGCCAACGGCACGGTCTCAATCCATTACATCGTCGGTCGCGATGGCGAGATCGCCGACAGCGTGCCCGAGGACGAGGTCGCCATTCACGCCGTCAATCATAATGCGCAAGCGATCGGCATCGAGCTGATCAATGCCGGCGACGGCCAAGAGGGCTATCCCGAGGCCCAGCTTCAGGCCCTCGCCAGCCTCATCAAAGGCATCCAGGGCCGATGGCGCATTCCCGCGTCCGAGGTGAAAGGCCACGAGGACGTCGACCGCAGCACCTTCGAGTGCGGCGGCCGGACGGCCCGCCGCAAGCAGGATCCGGGCCCAAAATTTCCATGGGATCAATTCAAAAAGGAACTCCTCCTCGCCGGGGCGCGGTAAAAACGGCAGGGTGCGTTATCGCTGCCCGGCAACAGAGCTTGCCGCCGGGCGCACCGCCTTCTGTCGAGGATCCAAAATGCAGAGCAGATTGAACCTGGCGCTCCTGACAACCCTCAGAGAAGCTGTCGTCGTGCCGGTGCTGACCATCCTGGACGTCAAATCCGGGGTAGCGCTGGCCCGTGCGCTGGTCGAGGGCGGGCTGCCGATGATCGAGATCACGCTGCGGACGCCGCAAGCGATTGAGGCCCTGCATCGGATCAAGGCCGAGGTGGCCGGTGTTCGCGTGGGTGCGGGAACAGTGCTGACGCCCGAACTGGCCAGCGAGGCCATCAAAGCTGGTGCAAGCTTCATCGTGGCGCCGGGCATGACGCCGCGCTTGCTCGAAGCCGCCGAGACGTGGGCCATCCCGTTCCTGCCGGGTGCAGCCACGGCCAGCGAGGCCATGGCTTTGTCTGATCTGGGCTACCGAGCCCTTAAATTTTTCCCGGCCGAGCCCGCCGGCGGTGTCGCGTATCTGAAAGCGCTGGCCGCGCCGCTGCCCGATCTCAGTTTCTGTCCGACGGGTGGAATAGGCGCCACGAACGCGGCTGACTACCTGGCGCTTGCCACGGTGCCGGCGGTGGGCGGATCTTGGGTTGCTCCCGCAAGGCTTGTCGAGGCCGGCGATTGGGCAAGCATCCGTCGCTTGGCCCAGGCCGCGGCAGCTCTGCGTCCCGCTTGAACAGATGCATGTCAGTCTAAGTCAAATTTAACGCTAACTCCCGGTAATTCATACTGAGCCGCAGCCCTTAACGGATCTGTATGCAGGGTCGTGGCGTTATCGGGCATGCCTCCGGATGGGGGCCGGATGCAATGAACCGCAAACTCCATGGGAGGGCCACAATGCGGAAACTGTTCGCTTTAGCTTTAGCGGGTCTCGCGACCATGACGGGCAGCGTCGGCACCGCGGAAGCGGGTTGCCGCGACCGCTGCGATCGGAGCTACCGGCACGCGCATGCTCACAAGCACTCTCGCGCACACCACCGGCCGGTTTACGCGATCCGTACCTATACGTATGTGACGCCCGTCTATACCAATGCCTATTATCCGGTCTCGCCCGTCTATTACGGCTATGGACATGGCGGGTATCGGCATATTGGAATGGGCTACACCGTCTATCCCTACAGCGGTTATGGGTACGGCACCTACGACTACGGTCATGGCTACGTCTACGGCGTCCGACATCACCACCACTGGTAAGCTGCCTCTCGCTGTTGCCCGATAAAGCCGCGCGGCGTTCAGCCGGGCGGCTTTATTGTGTGCGCCGGCCCTCCCCCGCTTCGAACACAGCCCATTGCACCGGCCCCCGCATCAGAGGTAACGTGTCCGGACTTTCGGCTCGCGGGGCCAGCAC
>JBKJYG010000047.1:0-3263 GCA_046715905.1 Hyphomicrobiaceae bacterium
CCGTATAGGTGTAGTGGCCGTTGGAGTCGGTGAAGGCCACCGTCCCGAACAGCGGTCCCGACGCCACGGCGTAGCTCAGCCAGTCGCCGTCGGCGTCCGTCGCCGCGATGGTGCCTGTGACACTGGCGTTGTGCGCCACCGTCAGCGATGCATCGGTTCCAGCCGCCAGCACCGGCCCGGCGTTGGTCAGGCCGACGTTGACCACCTGGGTCGTGGTGCCGCCGTGGCCGTCCGAGACCTGCAGCGTGAAGCTGTCGGCGCCCACCGTATCGCCGGCGGTATAGGTGTAGTGGCCGTTGGCGTCGGTGAAGGCCACCGTCCCGCGCAGGGGCCCCGACGCCACGGCGTAGCTCAGCCCGTCGCCGTCGGCATCCGTCGCCGCGATGGTGCCCGTGACGCTGGCGTTGTGCGCCACCGTCAGCGACGCATCGGTTCCAGCCGCGATGACCGGGGCGCTGTTCACAAGCGTGGCGATCGGAACAGCCACGCCGTCATCCCTCACCGTGAGCTGTTCGAACGTGGACATCGTTACACCGAGCGCGGAGAGCGTGAGCTGTGCGCCGATGCTCTGGGCCGCAAGATTGGCAACACTGCCGCCAGCGGTCGCAAGCTGGTCCGCCATCCAAGATTTGAGAGCGGTCAGATCCGCTCGGACCGCGCTCGTCAACTGGCTCGACGAAAGCTCAAGGATGATCCGATCCGTACCGGAACCGCCGTTGGCGGTGTCGATGCCTTCGCCGACGCGGTGGACGAACGTGTCGCTGCCGGCATCGCCGTTGAGCAGGTTCGTACCGGCATTGCCCTCCAATATATCATCGCCGATGCCCCCGTTCAGGGTATCGTTGCCGGCACCGCCGAACATCTGATCGTTGCCGCCATCACCAAAGGCCAGATCGTTGCCGGCCTCTCCGTAGATAATGTCATTCGCGCCGCCGCCGAAAAATCCGTCGTCGCCATCGCCCCCGTAAAGCGTATCGTTGCCGGCGTCGCCGGTCAGCGTATCGTTGCCCAGTCCTCCATAGATCAGGTCGTTGCCGGCGCCACCGTTGATGCGGTCGTTACCCAATCCGCCATCGATGACATCGTCGAGCGTTGTCCCGACGATGACGTCGTTGAGTGTGGTGCCCGCAATCGTTGCCATGAAATCACATCCCGCCGCGCGCCCGATCGGGCCCGTCTGGCGGCACTATTGACGGCAATTGCTAAGAAGCGACGTAGGCAGACAATAAGATTGTAGGTATCTCCCGCCGGGAAGCCCGCAGCGGCTGCTTACATGTCGATCCGGTTGCAAAGAGCTTGAGCTTCGTCTCTATTCGCGGCAGTCGCGGCCAACCGGACCACCCGGTTTGACCCTGGCAGAACCCGCGATCGGGAACATAGTTCAATCCAAGCAGGTTGGAGGCATTCGGATTGGTTATAAGACTCTTAAATCCCAGCCTTGTCTCATCGCTTGATGCTATCATGGGTCCGTTGAGCAACCTGATGGCGTTGCCTTTGACCTGTGATACTTTAATGAACGATCTAAGGAGGTGAGCATGCCCGAAATGCCGAAATTTGAGATCCCCGACGCGATGCGCGACCTTGCCGAACGCAATGTCGAACAGGCTCGGACATCGTATACGCAGTTCCTTAACGTGACCAAGCAGGCGCAGGAGTTCGTTGCCAAATCGACCGATGCCGTTTCAGGCACCGCATCCGACATCCAGGCACGCGCCGTGCGGTACGCGCAGGACAACATGGACGCGAGCTTCTCGTTTGCCTCAAATCTGGCGCGGGCCCGCGATATGAAGGAATTTTTCGAGATCCAGTCTGAATTCGCGAAACGCCAGATGAAAACCTTTGCCGAGCAGGCTCAGGAGCTCAGCGGCTTGATGAACGAGGCGGCTCAAAAGGCAAAGCGCTGACTAGACCTCGCGAAGCTCGGGCTAACTTTGTCGCTCAGCTCCGTTGAACGCGTATCAAACCGTCATATATACCTTGTCGAGGCGCCTCTGGGAGGGCCTCCACAAGATCAGCCTCACGTTTGGCTGGGTGTTAGAAAGTCGCTTCCTCAAGGGCTTCACCCATGACCCGCATGTCTCTGCTTTCGAGCCCATTGTTGCTGGGCTTCGACGAAATCGAGCGCCTGATCGACCGTGTCGGCAAGAGCGGCGCTGATGGCTACCCACCGTACAATATCGAGCGGATCGGGCGCCAATCCGGCCAGCCGGAAGCTTTGCGGATCACCCTCGCTGTCGCCGGGTTCGCGCGCAATCAGCTTGAAATAACCCTCGAGGATAGCCAGTTGATGGTCCGCGGCCGTCAGCCCGACGACAAAGGCAAAGAGTACCTGCATCGAGGCATCGCAGCGCGGCAGTTTCAGCGAACGTTTGTCCTGGCCGAGGGCATTGAAGTTCGAGCGGCTGATCTCGATCACGGGCTGTTGACCATCGATCTCGTTCGGCACCAACCAGATCGGCTGGTGCGAACCATCGAAATTGGCGCGCGCACCGGAAAGAACGGCGTCTGAGCCGTTTGAGTGACAGAGTTTAGATCCGAATCACGCGAATATGAATCCCAGGCGGGCGCTCCAGTGAACCGCAACACGGTTCTCGAGCGTTCACTCCATAGATTTGGCCCTGGGGCTGGCTGAGAGAAAGGAGTGGCGTCATGGAACATGGTCGGAAGCGCACGCGGCGCAAGGGTGGCGTGTCTCCGTTACCCGCACTGATGAGCGAAGTCGAACTCGCTCGGTTGGGTGGCGGGCATTTGGCCTATATCCGCGTCATGACGACCGACGAGGCCGAACGCTTGTTCCCGGCCGTTCAAGGCCTCCCCCAAGGGATCGACCTGTTCGCCCTGCATGCGGCCGACGGTACGCCGATCGCGCTGACCGATAGCCACAATGCTGCGGTCGGCCACGCCATGGATGGCGAATTGGAAGTGGCAAGCGTCCACTGACGGACCAACAATCCGTTGGCGACAACGCTGCTCTGACTGGAAAACGCCGGCTTGGGTCCGGCGTTTTTTTATTCCGCCGCCTTTGGCAGTGCGTGATCCCCGCGCCAGCGCAATTTGGGTTCGCGAGCAGCCTTCGTCTCATCCAGACGCCGCCGTGGCGTTAAACGCGGCGCCGCTTTGAACCGGGCGACGCTGGACTTGCCCAAAGCGTCCACAGCCAAGCTGCGCATGGTGGCGATGAAGCTATCCAGCGACTGGCGCGACTCCGATTCCGTCGGCTCGATCAACATGGCGCCATGCACCACCAGCGGAAAATACACGGT
>JBKJYG010000048.1:0-4128 GCA_046715905.1 Hyphomicrobiaceae bacterium
AAACCCGCCGACGATGCTCGATTTTGCCAAGCGCGACGTGCGCTGGTGCCAGGGCAACATGCAGTACATCAAGCTGCTCGACTTGCCCGGTCTTTGCCCGATGAGCCGGTTTCAGTTGTCGTGGGCAGTGCTCATGTTCCTGGGCATCCCCGCTTGGACCTTCATGATCGCGGCGCTGCCCCTGGCGGCCTGGCGGCTTCAGGGCGTGGAGAATTTTCCGACCGGCCTGGCGCTGGGTCTCTACCTCGCGTTTTTCACGATGTATTTGAGCCCCAAGCTCGCCGGCCTCGTCGATGCGGTGCTGACGCGGGGCGGCATGGCGCGATACGGAGGGCCGGTCCGGTTTGCGGTCTCGGCGCTGATCGAACTCGTGTTTTCATTCTTGCAGGGCGCGGTCTCGACCATTCGCACGACGATCTTCATGGTGGGGCTGCTGTTCGGAAAATCGGTGGTGTGGGGAGGGCAGTCGCGCGACAGCTACGGTATATCGTGGCGCTCGGCGGTCTCCAATCTGTGGCCGCAGACGCTGTTTGGGCTCATCGTCTGCGGGCTGCTGTGGAGCGTCGCCCCAACGGTGCTTTGGTGGAGCTTGCCGCTCACGGCGGGTTATCTGCTTGCCATTCCGTTCGCCGTGGTCACCGCGTCGCCAGCGCTTGGAGATCTGCTGCAGCGCTGGGGCTTGGCCGGCATTCCCGAGGATTTCGCAACGCCCCCCGAGATCAAGGCCATCCAAGGGTGAAGCGGGCTGAGCGGCGCCCATGACGAGGCAGGTGTCACGACTGGCCGCGCTGCGGGCCGATCCCACGCTGGCCAGCCTGCATCGCTCGCTCGGGGTCTATTACGACAGTCCCGGCCGGGACACGGCCATGGATCAGCTCTATGCCCGCTTTCTGCAGCCCGGCGACCTCGCCTTCGACATCGGCAGTCACGTCGGTGATCGCGTGGCGGCCTTCCGGCGCCGTGGCGCTCGCGTCGTCACGCTGGAGCCGCAGCCTGATTGCGTCAGGGTGCTTCAGGCGCTCTACGGCGATGATGCCGGGGTTCAGATCGTTGAAGCCGCCTGTGGACGTGCGCCCGGCTCGCTGACGCTGCACATCAATTCGCACAACCCGACTGTCACCACTCTGTCCACGGCTTTTGTAACGGCGGCCGGCGGCGCCGCGGGCTGGGAGGACCAGGCGTGGGATCACGCCATTGAGGTTCCCGTGACGACCCTCGATCAGCTTCTGGCCGAGCATGGCCGGCCGGCATTCGTGAAGATCGATGTCGAGGGCTTCGAGGACCATGTCCTGGCTGGCCTGACGCAGCCCGTGCCGGCACTTTCGTTTGAATTCACGACCATCCAGCGGGAAATCGTCGCGCGCTGCTTGCACCGTCTGGGCACGCTGGCCCCCTACGCGTTCGACCTCGCGTTGGGGGAAAGCCAACGCCTCGAGCTTGATCGCTGGGTGACCGCGGCCGAGATCCAGGCCATGATCGATGCTCTGCCGGACAGCGCCAACTCGGGAGACGTCTATGCCGTGCTTGCCGCTTAGGCCGGAAGGCTCGCCGCTGCGGGCCTGCGTCCTCCTGGGTGGCACGCTCCTGGCCGCCGTGGCGGGCTTCCCGTCGCAATCCCGGTCTGAAGCCGTGGCTGTTGAGGTGACCAACGCGTCGGAGCGGGTGGCGTGCGCTGAAAAAGACAACATCACGCTCAACTTTACCTCGAACTCCGTCACCCGGTTCCGCATCGAGGCTGCGCATCCAGCCTACGCCGGCAGTATCGAACGGGATAATTTCGAGGCCGACTGGACGGCCTGCGGTGGATTGCGCGAGGCTGCCACGGCACGGGCCAAGCCGCTGGTCCGACGTACGCTGTATGAGGAGCCCGCGCTGTGGGTGGTGGGGTGGACGCTGCCCGATTACTGGCGGCCGGCAACCGCTACCGTGCGCATCGGGGATCGCGTCGAGACCGGGCTGCACCTGCTGCAGGTCTGGATGATCAGGCCCATGGGCGGCGAAGAGGTGCTCGTCGTCTATCCGCAGGACGGCTACTGGCGGCTGCGTCCGCTGGCGCCGACGGGCCGCGCCGCGACAGCCTTCGGCTCATCGTTCCTGATCGGCCCGGTCGAGATCGATCAACGGCCTATCGTCCGTTTCAGCGAGGTCGCTTTTGATCCGGTCTTGCGCACGTTCAAACTGCAATTCGCGGCCGGTGGCACGGCGACGCTCCGCATGACCGAACTCGATCAGAACCGGCACGTCGTGGATGTCAGCTTCGCATCGCCCATCAGCGGCCGGCCGTTCGCGGCATTGAGGTCGATGTATGTCACCGAGTTCAACAACGACGTGGCCCGGGTTGCCGTGCGCGAAGCCGATGGCGCCGGCTGGCGGGAAGAGCCGATCCTGAACTTTAAATCTGCCCGGGCGACGCAGATCTGGGCTGGGCGCACCAGCGTTTCGCGCCATAACACATCCTCGCCCGATTTGGTGTTCGAGACCTTCGGGGCCGGACCGCCGCCGCGATAGAAAGACATAAAGCTTTCTTTATGTCCCGTTGCGGCGTGCGGCCGACCGGTCTATAGAGGCCGGACAGAATTTGACCGCCTCGGCAACTTCGAGAGCTACGACAGCGTGGGCCAAACCCGCTCAATTCGCCCTTCGCAGGGCCCGCAGGCATCTTTGATGAGGACACAGGCATGACGGCGTCGAACGATTACATCGTGAAGGACATCACGCTCGCGGATTGGGGTCGCAAAGAGATTGCCATCGCCGAGACGGAGATGCCGGGCTTGATGGCCTTGCGCAAGGAGTACGGTGCGAGCCAGACGCTGAAGGGCGCGCGCATCGCGGGCTCCCTGCATATGACCATCCAGACGGCGGTGCTGATCGAGACCCTGAAGGCGCTAGGCGCCGAGGTGCGGTGGGTCTCGTGCAACATCTATTCGACGCAGGATCACGCCGCCGCGGCGATCGCGGCCGGCGGCACGCCGGTGTTTGCCTATAAGGGCGAGAGCCTCGAGGAGTATTGGAATTACACCGCGCGGCTGTTCGATTGGCACGGTGGCGGCTTGCCAAACATGATCCTCGACGACGGCGGTGATGCCACCATGTTCGTGCACCTGGGCGTGCGGGCAGAGAATGGCGACTCGGCCTTCCTCGACGCACCAGGCTCGGATGAAGAGACGATCTTTTTTGCGCTGCTCAAGCGCCTGCTGAAGGAAAAGCCCAAGGGCTGGTTTGCCGAAGTCGCCCGCAGCATCCGCGGGGTATCGGAAGAAACCACTACCGGCGTGCATCGCCTGTACGAGATGCAGAAAAAAGGCACGCTCCTGTTCCCGGCCATCAACGTCAACGACTCGGTGACAAAGTCGAAGTTCGACAACCTTTACGGCTGCCGCGAAAGCCTCGTCGACGCCATCCGGCGAGGTACCGACGTCATGATGGCCGGCAAGGTCGCGATGGTGGCGGGTTTCGGCGATGTCGGCAAAGGCTCCGCCGCCTCGCTCCGCCAAGCCGGCTGCCGCGTGATGGTGTCAGAAGTCGATCCGATTTGTGCGCTGCAGGCCGCCATGGAAGGCTTCGAGGTCACCACCATGGAGGACGCGGTCAAGCGCGCCGACATCTTTGTGACGGCCACTGGCAACGTCGACATCCTCACCGTCGACCACATGCGGGAGATGAAGGATCGCGCGATCGTGTGCAACATCGGCCACTTCGACAACGAGATCCAGGTGGCTGGGCTGAAAAACTTCAAATGGCACAACGTCAAGCCGCAGGTGGACGAGGTGGAGTTTCCAAGCGGGCGTCGCATCCTGCTGTTGTCTGAAGGCCGGCTCGTGAACCTGGGCAACGCCACCGGTCATCCCTCGTTCGTGATGTCGGCATCTTTCACCAATCAGACCCTGGCGCAGATCGAGCTCTGGACCCGCAACAGCCGATACGAAAAGAAGGTCTATACCCTTCCCAAGCACCTCGACGAGAAGGTGGCTTCATTACACTTGGAGAAGATCGGTGTGAAACTGACCAAGCTCTCGAAGAAGCAAGCCGATTATATCGGCGTGCCTGAGAGCGGACCCTACAAGGCGGACCACTATCGCTACTAAGCCGTTCAGAACATGCGAAGAGAATCAGGGGCCGCTGCAACTC
>JBKJYG010000049.1:0-3119 GCA_046715905.1 Hyphomicrobiaceae bacterium
TATGCGGCGGTCCAACATGACTTTTGACTCCCTGTTTCACATCAGCGCGTCGACGCCGCTCTGCCTGGGCGGGCATCGTAGCCTTCTCAATATCGACGATAGCGATAATCGCCATCGGTGTGCTCACGTCCCGAACCCCACTGGCGTCGGCAGGGCCCAATAGGTGACCGTTCCGTCACCCGCCCGTAATAATCCACGTGGAGATGGAACCGTTCCCCCTCCCGACACGCATTGACTTGGAAGTGTGGCGGTTCGGCGACAAGAAACTGGAAGGTATGGTAGCCTTGCTGGCGCAGCTCATACTGCACTTGATCCCGCTCATGTGCGCTTGCGGGCAGCGCGGTAAAGCCAATTAGGGAAAGAGCACTAATGCCGGCGAGAACTTTTAGCATGGGGGGCACTCATGAGAGGAGGTCTATTGATTGGCACAGTGTCCACCTCCGCGACTGAACCGATCCTGAAGAATTTTTTCATCCGTCATTCATCCGGATGAATCTAAATCTGACGTTTGGTCATCCCGTGACCTGCAATGCCAAAGGTAGTCCCATGCGTAGACATGTTTTAGTTTTGGCTGCAATAGTCAGCTTGGCCTGTGAAGGCGGGGCATTTGCCCAGACTACGCCTTCTCCCCAGCCCTCCGACGTTACTGCGCCCGCAGCCAAGAAGTTACCATCTAAGTGAGCGGCGATAAGGAAGGCCCGGAGTGCTTCGTCTCTCGCGTGTTCGCGGGAAGCGGATGCCAAAGGCCTGCACGGCAAGGCCAGAAAGAAATTTCGGTCTCGGTGCATAAGGACAGCGAAAAAGAGCATTTAAACTGCGATTGTCTGCGAGAGTACGATACCTTACTCCGCTAGGCGCACTCAGAATGATTGCGGTCGGCCGTTCGGGTCGACCCACTCGGTCCGGCCAAGCGAAGTAGCCTGCCGTTGACCCGATGCGGCTCGTTGGAAATTCTCACCCATAACGGAACAGGCCGAGTCAAGGCTACGTTACTTACGTCGCGCTTTTCTTACCAAACGAGGCTACCTGTGGCAAAAATCTATCGAAGCCTGTCTATCTGGGCCTCAACGCTGTTAATCGGGAGCACGTTTGTGAGTGCCGCCGCGCTTTTGTCGGCATCGATGAGCCGTGCTCAGCAGCCACCCTCTGATGATCCGCCGCCGAAAGAGCAGCGAAAAGTTGGGCCGCGCGCAACGGTGCCGGATTCCGAGGCTGATCCGAACCTGCCGAAGAAAAATGTTCCCGTTGTTCCCCAGCCGGATCGGCAGCCTGGGCAGGTTCCACCGGGACGCGATCGTGCGCTGACACGTCCCGACGAACCTAAAAAGGATGTCCCGCCCGCAGGTGCCACGCAGCCACCGAGCCGCTTGCCAGGTCAAGCCGCGCCGCAAGGCGCTACGCCACCGGCACCTCCGGGACAGGCGCAGCCGGTGCCTGGTCAAAAAGAACCCGGGCGCGATCGTGCGCTGACACGTCCCGACGAACCTAAAAAGGATGTCCCGCCCGCAGGTGGCACGCAGCCGCCGAGCCGCTTGCCAGGTCAAGCCGTGCCGCAAGGCGCTACGCCACCGGCACCTCCGGGACAAGCGCAGCCGGTGCCTGGTCAAAAAGAACCCGGGCAAACGGGTGCACCAGCTCAAGAGTTAGAGCCGAGCGTTCCATCCGCTTCGGGACAGCCGGAGCGCCCACCATCGGGAGCATCGCAGCAGCAGAACAAGGGCACTGATGGGGCTGCCAAGGGTCCAACTGCCGCTTCCCCGACAACATCCGAGATAGCTAAAGTGGCGCCGGCGGTGCCTGGGCCACAGAAGCTTGAAGAGGTCAAGCAGGGGCGCCGCGAAAGGGTCGAATCCGAAGATCGTCGAATTATCGAAGAACCGGGCAACCGGGTCATCATCAAACAGGACAATCGGGTAGTTATCCGACACAACGAAACCATTCGGATCCAAAATTTTGCTCCCAACGCCGTTTCGACGCGCAAGTCTGAGGGTGTGACAGAAACCGTTTTCGCTCGACCTGATGGGGCGCGTGTCTTCACAGAGGCCGACGACAACGGTCGAGTTTTGCGGCGGTACCGACGTGATCCTGCGGGTCGCGAGATCGTACTCATCGACAATCGCAGGTTCTATCGCGATGGCGCGATTGGCGTCGGAGTAGGCGCCTTGGGCGTCGGCATCGCGCTCGCCTTAACCCGGCCGAACGTCTCTCTTCCGCGCGAAAAGTATATTGTTGAATATGATCGTGCCTCTGACGATGAGGTCTACGAAGCATTGAGCGCGCCGCCTGTTGCGCGGTTGGAACGGGAGTACTCGCTTGAAGAAATCCGATATAGTGAACCCCTGCGCGAGCACATGCGCCGCATCGACCTTGATACGATCAACTTCGAATTTGGTTCGTTTGAGGTAACGCAGGACCAGTACCCACGTCTTGAGCGGGTTGCCGGCGCTATTGACCGAACATTGCGAACCAATCCGGCAGAAGTATTCCTGATCGAAGGCCATACCGACGCCATAGGTTCAGACGAGGATAACTTAAGCTTGTCCGACCGGCGAGCGGAGGCCGTGGCGCGCTCTCTCATCACACATTTCAACGTCCCGTTGGAAAACATTGTCACGCAAGGGTACGGAAAGCAGTTCCTGAAGGTGAATACGCAAGAAGCGGAGCGCGCTAACCGACGCGTTGCCATCCGGCGCATCACGCCGCTACTCGGCCAAGCCCGTCCGCAGTAGCGGACGCGCGAAGATAGAAATCGCGTACGAGCGTCGCGTTTCGCTTTGCACTCGCTTCCGGCTCGGCTTTGCGCAACGCCAGCGCCGACGGTTCCAGTCACCCCGCCCGTATCTTCCACATGGACGCTGCGACGGAGCCAAAGTTCAACACCCTGTTCCGCACCACGCTTGGTTGCGCCCGCGTGGCAGTAGCTTCGACCACTGGGGTAGATCGGCGCTGCGCAGGCACGCCGACGGGAGCGCCCTCAAAAAGGCGCACAACCAGGATAAACTGCTCTCAAGGTGAAAATTAAGAACCTGCGACCGGAACATCAGCGGCATAGAAAAAGCGGATTGGTAGCGGCCTGACAGTTGATCGAATCCACCGGCTGTCAGGCCGCTACATTCAAT
>JBKJYG010000050.1:0-4415 GCA_046715905.1 Hyphomicrobiaceae bacterium
CCGATCGATCCCGTGCGCTACATCGCCAATCGTTCGTCGGGTAAACAGGGCTATGCGGTTGCGGCCGCCGCGACGCAGCTTGGGGCCCGCGTGACGCTCGTGACGGGGCCGACGGCGCTGGCGGTTCCCAGAGGCGTTGACGTGGTCCGCGTCGAAACGGCGCTTGAAATGCTGCAAGCGGTGCGCGCGGCGCTTCCCGCCGATTGTGCGATTTTTGCCGCAGCGGTGGCCGATTGGCGCGTTGACGCGGCTTACAGTGAAAAGATCAAGAAAGACGGCGGCGGAGCGTCAAGGCTCGACTTGGTCGAGAACCCGGATATCTTGCGCACCATCGCCCATGAGCCTGAGCGGCGTCCATCGCTGGTCATCGGCTTTGCCGCGGAAACGCAATCCTTGCTGGAGCATGCCAAACAGAAGCTCAAGTCGAAGGGCTGCGATTGGATCGTTGCCAACGACGTAAGTCCGCAGACCGGCGTGATGGGCGGGGACCGAAATGCGGTGCATGTGATCACAACCACTGGCGTTGAGAGCTGGCCCGAGATGGATAAGGATGAGGTGGCGTGCCGCCTGATGGCGCGCGTAGCGGGCCACTTCCCGCCACAAGCTGCTGGTCTTCCACACGAGGGTAGAGCCTGATGGCAGGCCGCAAGACCCGCAAGATCACGGTGCGTGTCATTCGGCAGGCACACGCTTTGGATCTGCCGCTTCCGGCCTATCATTCGGAGGAGGCGGCCGGCGTGGATCTGGTTGCGGCAATCCCCGCCGGCAAGACCATTCGGCTGAAGCCGGGAAAATTCTGCGCCGTGCCAACGGGGCTGATCGTGGAACTGCCCAAAGGCTTCGAAGCTCAAGTGCGCCCTCGCTCGGGGCTGGCGGCGCGCAGCGGCATCACGGTGCTGAACAGCCCGGGCACGATCGATAGCGATTACCGCGGCGAGATTTCCGTGCTGCTGATCAATCTGGGGGGCAAGGGCGTTTCGATCCGGCGCGGAGACCGTATCGCCCAGCTCGTACTGGCGCCTGTGGTGCAAGTTACGCTCGAGGAGGCGACCGCGCCCAGCGCGACGCGCCGCGGCGCACGCGGCTTCGGCTCGACCGGCGTGAGAAGCGAGAGTAAGCGCCAAGCCGCTCCCCCGCGTCGGCGGACGGTGCCTCGTCCAGGACGGGTTGCAAGCATCAGCCCGCCGCGTCAGCGGCCGATCCGCCCCACCAAGCCTTGAGGCTTACCGCCAAGCAAAGCGCGGGTGAGCAAAGTGCCCCACGCGCGTCGGCCGGCCGTACAGCGCCACCTCGCGAAACTGGTAGAGGATCGCAGCCGTCGGTGCGTGCAACGAGTGGCCAAGCGTCGGAATGGCGAAGGCCATCAAGGGCGGCTGACCCTCAGCCGTCGTCTCGAAGGCCGGCTGCTCCGGGTTCGCCAGCTCGGCAAGCGGGATGCGGAACACGCTGGCCACTTCGATCGGATCAGGTCTGAGTGCCGAAGCATCGGACGCCCAGGCCACGAACGGCGTGATGATGAACCCGGATTTGGTCACGATGTCGTCGAGGCAGCCCAGAATGTGCTCAAGGCTGAGCCGCAGACCCAGCTCCTCTTCGAGCTCACGCAGCGCTGCATCACGAAGCGTTTCGCCTGGGTCAACCCGACCACCCGGCAAGGCATATTGGCCCGAATGCCGGCGCAATCCCACCGGCCGGCGGGTCAGCAACACCGACCCGGCATCCCCCGAAACGTCCGGAACCACGACGATCATCACCGCGGCTGTGCGCAGCTTGGGATCGACAATCTGTTGCCGCTCGAAGGCCGACAGCCGCCGCTCCATGGCCGTTTTGAGGGGCATTCCGAATGTATAGGGCATTCGTGACGTGGCTCTCCGGGTGCAGGGCGATTGCAGCCAGCGCCGCGACATGCACACTACAGGCAAGTCACGGGAGACTGGGATGGCCGGAACGCCGCAAGCTTCAACAACCCCGACGCATGCGGGTTCCCCTGTCGACGGGCGTGCGCCCCGCTCGTCGTACCTGTCATGCCTTGGATACGAAGTCCATCTCACCGAATGGGGGCGTCCTGGCACCTCGCCGCTGTTGCTCTGGCACGGCTTGGCGCGAACGGGCCGCGACTTCGATGCGATCGCGGCTTCGCTGTCGGATCGCTTTCACGTCGTTGCACCCGACACCATCGGTCGCGGCCTGTCGCAATGGAGCACCGAGCCGGACCGGGATTACTGCCTCGATACGTATGCCAACCTGGCCCGCGCGGTCGTCGATGGTCTTCGGTGGCAAGCCTTCGATTGGCTCGGGACGTCGATGGGCGGATCGACCGGCATCCGGGCTGCGGCGACGACGCTTGCCGGGCGCGTGCGCCGATTGGTGATCAACGACATCGGCCCGACCTTTCCGTCAGGCCCGTTCGAGCGCATCAAGTCCTATGTCGGCAATCCGCCCGAGTTCTCGACGCTTACCGAGCTTGAGGCGTATTTTCGCACGATCTACGTTCCGTTTGGCATCCATACGGATGCGCAGTGGCGTCATATGGCGGAAACGTCCCACCGCCGGCTGCCGAGTGGGCGGTTCACCACGCACTACGACCCCGCGATCGTGCGCCAGATGTTTGCGCATCCTCACGACTACGAGCAGTGGGAGCATTACGATCGGATCACGGCCAGCACGCTGGTGTTGCGCGGCGTCGATTCCGATTTGCTGTTGCCCGATACGGCCGCCCAGATGACGGTCCGGGGCCCGCGTGCGAGAGTGGTCGAGATCCCCGGATGTGGTCACGCGCCAGCCCTCAACACGGGGGAGCAGATCGCCATCGTCGCGAGCTTTCTCACGGCCTGAACGGACGCCGGTGTTGCCCGCTCATGCCCCAAGTAGAGGCCCGAGAGGTGATGAAGGGCTGGGCCGCCGCGTGTGCTCGCCGTTGCTCGTGACGGCCGCACTCCCCGACGCAATTCGGATCGAGGCCTCGAGTTGCGCGGCCATCTGTCCGCCATCCTTGGCGGGGATAACTTCGAGAAGGATCCGTTCGATCGCGTAGGATAGACCGGCCGATTCTAAAAGGCTTGACTGCATGCCGTCCCGAACACCCAAGCTCAGCCTATCATACGCTTCAATCGCGCCGGCGGACGCGCGCCGCATGGGCTGCCTGAAGGCGGGATTTAGTTTCGGACTGGTGCCGGGTCGATCGCCAGGTGGTCCGCCGGCGAGACTGGCGATCGCTGCGAGCATCCTCCTCGCGGCAATGACGAACAGCCTGCACGCACAAGGTGCGCCGGGCGCCCCAATCTCGATTCCGGGCATGGTCGTCACCACAACACCGCCACCAGCCGCGGCCACCGCCGCTCCTCCCCCGGGCTTCGCCGTGGCGTCCCCGCCCCCTAACCGCCCAGCGCCCGCGCCGCCGAAGGCAGCGCCAGCGCCTCCGAAGGCGGCGGCTGCCGTCAAACCGAAGCCGCCGACCCGCACGGCCAAGGCGCAACCCACACCGACCGGTTCGACGGCAAGCGGCGCGCAAAGCATCGCAGCGCTGGTCAACGACGAGCCGATCACCGCCTTCGAGGTCGAGCGCCGTACGCTGTTCATGGCGCTTGGCGCCAACATCCAGGACCAAGCTCGCGCGAACATGAAGGCGATTGCCGAAAACCCGCGCACCAACGAACGCCTGAGCGCCATTCTGAAAGAGACGATCGCTTCCAACCAGGGCAAAAGCAAAGAACAGATCATCGCGCTGTTCGAAGAGCGTAAGAAGGCTTTCGTGGTCTCTCTGCAGAAACAAGCCATCGATAGCGCCAAGGCCGGAGTGCTGCCGGGCTTGAAGAAGAAGGCGGTCGACGAGTTGATCGAGGAACGCTTGAAACTGCAGGAAGCCAAGAAGGTCAGCGTCTCGATTGCCGACGACGAAGTCGACAAGATGTTCAAAGGCATCGCCGATCGCAACAAGATGACCGCCGAGCAATTCGCCGCTCATATCCAGTCGCAAGGCGCGGACGCCGCGGATATGAAAGCCCGGTTCAAGGCCTCGCTGGCGTGGCGCGAGGTGATCCGGCGACGCTTCGGGCATCAGATTTCGGTTTCCCAGCGGGACGTCGAGCGGACGCTCGCCCAGGGCACGGCCGGCGAGGATCAGGTGGAATTGCAGCTCCACAAGATCACGCTTTCCGTTCCGGGCAAGATCGATCAGAAGCTTCTCGCGCAGCGCTATGAAGAGGCTGAAAGCCTGCGGCAGAACTTCAAAGGCTGCAAAGAGACCGGCAATCTGGTCAAAAGCCAGGTCAACGCCCGGTTCGAGGATCTCGGCTTGCGCAAGGCGGCGGCGATTTCTGAGCCGACCCGAAGCTTGCTGCTGCAGGCTAAGGACGGTGAGATCACGCCGGCCAATCTCTCTGCTGGCGGCGTCGAGCTGTATGCGGTGTGCGGGC
>JBKJYG010000051.1:0-4084 GCA_046715905.1 Hyphomicrobiaceae bacterium
CCCGTACCCTGCCACTTTGAATAACCACCCGAGAGAGCAACCGTGATCAAGCCACAGCATTTTGCCGTTCTGGTTGTCGCGACGCTGGCGTCCATCGTGCTGGCTGCGTCGCTCTATGCTGGCTCCAATCGCTGGTCAGCCGGTCGCGTGGAAGGTCAGCTCCTGCTCCCCGACTTCGGGCGGCAGATCAATTCCGCTGCGATCCTGGAGATTGCCCAAGGTGAGAAGCGTCTTGTCTTCGAGCGGTCTGGGGAACAATGGAAGATCAAGGAGCGGGCGGGCTATCCCGCCGACAGCGACAAGATCCGCACGCTCATCGTGACCCTGGCCAAAGCCGAGCTGATCGAACCAAAGACGGCCGTCAAGGAGCGCCATGCCGTGCTTGAGCTCGAAGATCCCTCCGGCAAGGATGCCAAATCGCGCAGTGTTCGAATCTGGGATGCGAAGAACAAGCCGCTGGCCGAGGTTCTGCTGGGCAAAAGCCGGTATGACGCGTTTGGCTCGGGTCGCGGCGGGGTTTATGTCCGTCGGCTGGGTGATGCGCAAACGTGGCTCGCGACCGGCGAGCCAAAGGCTACGGCTGATTTGAAGGATTGGGTTTCGACGACGGCCTTCGAAACCGACACCAGCAAGATCCAGAAGCTCTTCCTCGAACGCGCGGGCGAGGAGGCGATTGTAATCGAGAAGGCTGACGGCAAAGATCAGAAGTTCAAGCTCGCGCAGATGCCCGAAGGGAAGAAGCTGAAGGCGGGCGTTACCATCGATCAGATCGCGCAGGCTTTCGCATCGATCGAGCTTGAAGATGTCCGGCGCCTCGATCCGGCGGCCGCGAACACCACCCCCCCGAGCACCACCCCCCCGAGCGCGAACCCGGCGGGAGCTGACGCGGTCACCGTCAAGCTCGAGTCTGAAGGCGGCTTGAACGTCACGTTCTACATCCGCAAGGATGGCGACGCGACATGGGCGTCGCTGGCAGCCGTCGGCGAGGGTGAAGCGAAGGTCAAGGCCGACGAGATCAACGCCCGCTCGTCGGGGTGGGAATACAAACTGCCGGCTTGGAAAGCCGATCAGTTGAACAAGCGCCGGGCGGACTTGTTTGAAACGAGTTGAGCTGCGGCGGCAAGCCAGCGGTCAGTCGAGGCCGCCGGAGCGGCGTTGACCTTCAACATTACTTTCGGAACATGCCTCCAGCGTCCATGTCGATCATGGTGCCCGACAGGTAGGCGACCTGCGGCGCGCAGAGCATGACGGCCAAGGCTGCGACCTCGTCGGGCTCTTTCAACCGGCCGAACGGCAGGTCGCCCAGCATTTCCTCCCAGCGATTCTCATCGCCGAGCATGGTCTTGGCACGCGTTCGCGACAACGTCGTGATCCGGTCGGTGCGCGTCGCGGCGGGATTGATGCCGAACACGCGCACCCCGAAGTCCACGGATCGCGAGCCGACCGCCTTGGTGAAGGCATTGAGCCCGGCGTTACCTGTGGAGCCGCACACGTAGTCCCATCGCGGCGCGGGGCCCGCCATGCCGATGATGTTGACGATGGTGCCGGCCTGCTTCGGCTTCATCGCTTCGAGCGCCATCTTGGTCATGTGGATGTAGCCGAACACCTTGAGTTGCCAGGCCTCGATCCATTTTTCCATCGACAGGTCGAGAAGACTGCCACCGGGAATGGCGCCAGCGTTATTCACCAGAATATCAACATCGGGAAAGCGGCGCATCGTATCCTCGCGCGCGTCGCCCTGCGCAAGGTCGGCCGCATGCGTCTCGACGGAGACCTGATGCCGCGAGCGGATGGCCTCACCCGTTGCTTTCAGCGTCTCGGCGGTGCGCGACACGAGAATGACGCTGGCGCCCTCCGCCGCAAAGGCATGGCCCAGCGACGCCCCGATGCCCTTTGATCCGCCGGTTACGAGAACGCGTTTGCCCTTGAGCTGAAAATCCATCCGATACCTCCGCTGCTGTTGAACCCAGGCGTCAACCGCCGATCGTCGTGAGCGATACGGGGAAGAGCGGCGCCAGCTCGTCCACGTCCATGATGTGATAAATGCTGAAGCGGTACGCATCCCCCGCCGTCAGCTCCGGAGGCGTGAAAGGGAAGCCGAGATTGCCTGCCGTGGATATGCGGCCTGGAAAGGGCGCATGCAGGAGATACTGCTTGGCTGTGGCGACGACGGCGCGGGCCTCCTCTTCGTCCTCGCCGATGCACTCGACGATAACACCCACCTCCTCGGGCAGCGTCGATACCATCTGGCTGCCGACCACGCCACGTCCGTAGAAGCGGAAGAACAGCTCATAGGGCTTCGACGGCTTGGGCGGCACGAGCTCCCGGATCATGCCCTCGACGCTGGCCGCGATCTCGTCGGCCTTTTCGATGAACACCGGGTCGGTCGAACCGGCCACCATGATTGCGCGCGCACCGACCCGGGTCGCGCCTTCGATTTTGACCGATAGCTGTCGCGCCGGTTCCCATCGACCGCCCGCAACGCGGCAGCGGCGATCGTCGACCGCTTCGAATTTGGAGTCCTGCAGATGCAGCACGCCTTCGGGCTCGATGACGGACAGCGGATCGGCCTGCTCGTAGAGGCCGTGAGCCGCGACCGACATCGGTGTCGCCCGCCGCACCGGGTTCATGCTCTCGAGGACGAAGGTGTCTCCCTCCAGCGTGCCCAGCATGGCATCGCGGCCACCGCCCTCGCAGCACAAGGACGCGCATTCGATGATTTTCGCCATCTGCAGCGCCGGTCCCAAGGGAAAGCCGAGCCGTGCCGGAAGTGAAGCATAGATCGCCGTGTCGCAGGCCCGGCCAGCGAGAATGATGTCCGGACCTTGCTCGATGGCGCGCAGGAACGCCTCCGTCCCCATTTGCCCCACGATCGCCGCAGCGCCATCGATCTCGGCGTCCGTGAGATCGCTGATGGGTCCGATCGGCTTGATCTTGCCCGCGCGAGCCTGGGCCTTCAGCAGATTGCGCGGCATCTCGGCTGATATCGTCGCCAAGCGAAAGCTCAAGCTCTCCTCTCGCGCAATCTCCTCGATGATCTCGACCGTGGCCGCCAGATGCGCGTCACCGCCGGCAGTACCCGCCGTGCCAATGATGAGCGGCACCTTCCTGCGAACCGCGCCCGTCAACACCAACTTGAGATCACGCTTGGTCGACCGGCGCGCTGTCGCCAATCTGCCCGCACCCAAATAGTAGGGCCCCGGATCCACCGATCCCATATCGGCCCCGATAAGATGCAGGTCGCGCTCTAGACCGGCGTGGAAAGGCTTCTCCGGGATGCCATACCCAAGCTGGCCCGAGGCCGACAAGATGCGCAGCGGCCCGCGTTCTTGCTGCCATTTCTCGATCACGCGCTGGAAGAAGCTCATATTTCAACCTCCAACATTGGGCGATGCTGCTGCGCGCCGTACACGTCCGTGTCTCCGGGCGAACCGGCAATGATGCGTCGTGGCAGAACGATCTTGATCGCGTGCGCAGCGGGATAAGGGATCACCTCCACGCTCGCCACACCATAGCGTTGGGCGATTACGGCAGCCGACATGCTGCTGGCTGCCAAGGCCCGGCGATAGAGCTTCTCGTCGTCGAACATCAGATCGATGGTGACCTGTGTCGGGCCTGCGTTCTTCGAGCGAATGACGCGAGCGGCGTCTCGGAGGCGCATGTGGCTGTATCTCATCAGAGTGAGGGGTCTGCTCGAATGCTCAAGCCACTTTAGGCAGACCCGTCCGGCGCGGCAACGCGGGAATCGCGTCGGCAGCTTGCTGCCTTAGGGCGACCGCACAGGCACTTATCCGGAACGGGGACAGAGCAGCTCAAGCACCTTCGATCCGGCGAATGGCCGTCTCGATCTCGCCGCTGGTCAACACCCAATCGTTGTCGAAATTGGACACGCTATCCTTCATGAAGCGCTCGCTGAGATCGATCGCACGCGCTGTCTCGCCAAGGTGATCAAACAAGATAGCCAAGGCGAGCTGACGCGGGCTTTCGCCCTCATATGTCCACTCGAACCCCCACCTCGTAAAACGCTTCACCACATAGTTCACGGTCAATTGCCAGTCTCTTAAACACAAATCCGAGCCCACGA
>JBKJYG010000052.1:0-4217 GCA_046715905.1 Hyphomicrobiaceae bacterium
GTATTGAACGATGATGGGTTGGTCGAGGCCGAGCTCGACCTCGATTTTCTTCTTCTCGGCCGGGTTCACGAGACCCGCCGACTCGAACAGGATGTCGCTGATGTTGCCTGGCACCAGGCGCAGCATCACAAAGATGAGCACCGACATGCCAAACAGCGTCAGCAGCATCAGGGAAAAACGGCGGATCAGATAAACACCCAACGCGGGATCCTCCCAACGACGCGATCAGTCCCGCAAGCCTCAACCCAAGACTGTCAACTCAGCCTCACTTGTCGAGCCACACATCCTCGAGACGCCAGTTGTTATAGATGCTGTTGGTGTGCTGGACGAAGCCTTTCAGATGCGGATGGAAGCAGGTCGCGGCGCGATCGTGATAGATGATCGGCCGGGCGAGATCGTCGTTCAGCCGCTTTTCGATGGCCCAGACAAGTTTCTTACGCTTCTCTTTGTCCGTCTCCTGCGATTGCTCGTCGATCAGCTTGTCGACCGCCGCATCGCAATACTGTGTGTAGTTGCGCTCGGATTTGCACGCATAGTTCTCATAGAAAACGGGATCGGGATCATCGACCGACATGCCCGTCAGGTTCATACCGAGCGTGTAGTCCTTGCGTGCCGCCTTGGCGTGCCAGATCGTGGTGTCGACCACATCGAGCTCGCCATCGACGTAGATCTGCTTCAACTGGTCGATAAGGATCACCGCCGGGTCGCGATAGATGGCGATGTTGCGCGTGGAGACTTTCACCTTCAGCGGCTTAGCCGCGCTGTAGCCGAGGCTCTCCATGATCTTCTTGGCCTCGGCGACGTTCTTGGCCACGTCGCCATAGCCCGTCATCTGGCTCAGGACATCGGGCGGCATGCCCCAGTTGCCTTCCGGCAGCGGCAGCATGATGCCGCCAATGTCACCCTTGCCCTCGGTCAGGATGTCGATGAAAGGCTTGCGATCGAGCGCCAGCGCCAACGCCTGACGGAGCTTGGGATCGTTGAAGGGCGCCGCCTCGCGATTGACCATCAGGTTGCGCGGCACGTATTGCGGCTTGGTATCGCAAATCGCCTTCGGCGACTGCGATTGGATGTCCTTGAGAAGGGGAATGGTGACGTCCTGCGAGAACGTCAGGTCATAGTCGCCGGCCACGAAGGCCAGGATCCGCGTCGAACGGTTGGCGATGATGCCCATCTCGATGGCATCGACGTAAGGCTTTCCCTTTTTCCAGTATTCGGGATTGCGCGCGAGGCGGATGGACTCGTTCTGCTTGAATTCGACAAACTTGAACGGCCCCGTACCGACCGGCTTCGTGCGCATGTCGCGCGTCGAGATGTGGCAGGGGTAGACGGGCGAATAGCCGGACGCGAGCATCGCGAGCAGCGCGGGCTGCGGCCGGCCCAGCACGAACGTGACCTCCTGGTCGCCGTTCGCCGTGATGTCGGTGACATTCTGATACCAGATCGCCCTGGGATTCTTGCGGAAGGAGTCCTTGTCCTTGCCGAGCAGCTTGTTCCAGGTGCACTGCACGTCCTTGGCCGTGAACGCCTGCCCGTCGTGCCATTTGACGCCGGACCGCAGCTTGAAGGTGAGCTTGGTTTTCGTCGCATCCCACGCCCAGCTCTCGGCGAGATCAGGGACGATCGTTTCCTCGGAGTTGACGGGCTTGGCCTGATCATAGAGGACGAGATTATTGAACACGGCCATAAACGGCAGCAGCGTCGAGATGGTGGCCTCTTCGTGCGGCGACGCGCTTTGAGGATTGTCGCGATGGTAGATGCGCAGCGTGGCGCCCGACTTTTGCGCGGCGGCGGGCTCGGGTGCACCGAGACCAAGGCCACCACTCAGCGCCACGGCCAAAGCGGAGACGGCAAGCCGTCGCGCAAGAAGGCTCTTCATTCGCAACTCCCGAGAAACGCTCTATCCGGACGGAGGCTGGCTCTACCAGCATTTTGTTGGCCGAACCTAGACGCTCGTCCGCATCCAAGCAACCGGCGGCCACGCGAAATCGCGATAATGGTTTAGTTCTCGAGCCACACATCTTCGAAACGCCAATTGTTATAGATACTGTTTTGATGCCGCACCAAGCCCTTCAAGCGCGGATACCAGCATGTTGCAGTGCGAGAATGGAAAATCACCGGGCGCGCTGCGTCCTCGACGAGCCGCCGCTCGATCTGCCAGACGATCTGCCGGCGCTGCTCGTTGTCAATGGTTCGCGATTGCTCGACGATCAGCCGGTCGACCTCGGGATTGCAGTAGTTGGTGAAATTGCGCTCGGACTTGCACAGATAATTCTCGACAAAGTTGGCGTCGGGATCATCAACGCCCACACCCGTGACGTTGAGCGCCACCGTGTAATCCTTCTTCTGCATGACGTTGTACCAGACGGTCGTATCGGCGACCGCGAGTTCGCCGTCGATATGGATCGCCTTGAGCTGGTCGATCAAAATCACCGCGGGGTCCTTGTAGATATCGAGGCCGCGTGTCGTGACCTTGATCTTGAGCGGCTTGGCGGCGGAGTAGCCGAGCGCTTCCATGATGGCCCGGCCAGCAGCGCGGCTTTTCTCCACGTCGGCGGCATAGCCCGGCAGCGCGTCGAGCACCTCGCGCGGCATGCCCCATGCGCCCTCCGGTTGCGGCAGCATGGCGCCGCCGATGCTCATGCGGCCTTCGCCCAGGATCGTGTTGAAGGCACTGCGGTCGAGCGCCAGCGTCATGGCCTCGCGGACCTTGGGGTTGTCAAACGGGGCAGCGTTGCGATTGACCATCAGGTTGGCGTAGACGCCGGAGGGCTCGAGCGCGCAGAGGGCCTTGGGCGCCCGAGCATTGACATCCTTCATCAGCGGCAGGGTAACGTCATCGACGAACGTCAGGTCGAAGTCGCCCGCGACGAACGCCAGGATGCGCGTTGACCGGTTCGGGATGATGCGGAATTCGATGGCATCGAGATAGGGGCGCTGCGGCTTCCAATATTTGGGATTGCGCTCGATGCGAATGGATTCGTTGCGCTTGAATTCGACGAACTTGAAAGGACCCGTTCCAATCGGCGCGGAGCGCATGTCCTTTGGCGACACATGGCACGGGTAGATCGGTGTCAAGCCGGATGCAAGCAAGTTGAACAGCGAGGGTTGCGGACTTCGCAGCTCGAACCTCACGCCGAGATCGCCGGCCGCCACCACCTTCTCGACATTGTCGTACCAGATCTTGCGCGGGCTCTTGCGGGCGCCTTCCGTCACGCCGTTGATGAGATCCCACGTGCAGACCACATCCTTGGATGTGAACGGGCGCCCGTCGTGCCACGTCACACCCTCGCGCAGCATGAAGGTGACCTGCGTCTTGGCCTCGTTCCAAGTCCAGCTCTCGGCCAGGTCCGGCACGATGGTGTCGAGCCCCTCGCGCGCCTTCGCTGGATCAAACAGCACCAGATTGTTGAACACGCCCATGAACGGGAACGACGTCGAGATCGTCGCTTCCTCGTGGATCGAGGCGCTCGGCGGATTATCGCGATGGTAGACGCGCAGCGTACCGCCCGGCTGCTGCGCTTCCGCGCGCATGACCGGCGGCAGAGACAGGCCAGCGCACGCCAGCACCGCGGCCATACCGCAAGCGACCGGACGAATCATGGGCAGTCTCCTACTTTGTGTACCAGCGACCAGCAGGCCGGAAATTTTGCGACCTACTCCCCGCCCCTCAGCGTGGCCCCTCCATCGACCGGCAAGGCCACCCCGGTGATGAAGTTCGCCTCGTCCGAGGCCAGGAACAAGCACGCATTGGCCACGTCCCACGCCGTGCCCATCTTGCGCCGCAGCGGCACCCGCGCATCCCGCGCGGCGGCAACTTCAGCCCGTGATTTGCCCCACTCGCGTGCCCGCGTGTCGACGGCCATCGGCGTGTCCATGAGCCCCGGCAGGATCACGTTGGCGCGGATGCCGAACTCGGCGTTCTGGCGCGCGATCTGCTCGGTGAAGGCGATCATGCCGGCCTTGGTCGTCTTGTAGGCCACCGTCGGATAGCCGGCCGCCAGGGCTGCCACCGACGAGATGGAGAGAATGCAGCCCGACTTCTGCGTCCGCATGATCGGCAGCACATGCTTTACCGCCATGATGAAGCCGCGCAGATTGATGGCGTTGACGTTGTCGAACGCCTCCTCGGTGATCTCGAGCGGCGACTTGTCTCCGCCGGCAAGGGAAACACCGACATTGTAGTGCAGCACGTCGATGCGGCCCCAGCGCTGCAT
>JBKJYG010000053.1:0-2807 GCA_046715905.1 Hyphomicrobiaceae bacterium
CCGCACCAGCGCGCGAACGGCCGACCTGATCTGGGTGCCCGAGCACGATAGGCGCCGCGGCGACAACGTGATCACGACGCTCACGGCCGCCCACAGCTTCTCGGCCGAGCGGCTGGCCGGCCTTCGCGCGCGTCCGCCGTCATGGCTCGAAGCCCTGCCCGGCCTCCGGATCGCGGTGATCCTTGGTGGCCCCAACGGTGTCTATCGCTACAGCAGCAGCGACGATGCGCGTTTCGAGCGGTCAATCGCGGCACTCGGCCGGCTGGGCGTGAGTTTCATGGTGACGGCCTCCCGGCGCACGCATGAGGGGCTGAGCGCGGCTGTAGAGCGCGCGACCACAGGCTGCCCGCGCTACATCTGGGATGGCGAGGGCGACAATCCCTATCCCGCCATGCTGGCGCACGCCGACCGCTTCGTGGTGACCGGCGACAGCATCAACATGACCGGCGAACCGCTGGTGACCGGGCGCCCGACCTGGGTGTTTGAACCCTCCGGCGGTAGCGCCAAGTTCACGCGCTTCCACCAGTCGCTGCGGCGCTATGGCGCCACACGATCGTTGCCCGACGCGTTAACAACGCTGGACGACTGGTCATACCAGCCGCTCGACGCCGCAGCCCAGATCGCGCGCGAAATCGAGACCCGCTGGGTGCGATGGCGGGACCGGGTGGGGGGAGTAAACAAGGCCAGCGTACAGTGCTGACGCTTTCAGGGACACACTCGGGGACGCAGATGGGTCATCTTGATTTCGGGAAATTGCGCGGGACAGAGGTCTGCGCGCAGCCTTATCCTCACGTCATCGTGCCGGGCTTTCTGCCGCCCGAAACGGTGGCGCGCATCAATGCCACCTATCCCAAGATCGAGCGCGGCGGCAGCTATCCCCTCGACAGCCTCGATCACGGCATGACGATCCGCGCCGTCATCGACGAGCTCGACGGCCCGGAGTTCGAGCAAGCCATTGCCGAAAAATTCGATGTCGATATCGCGGGCCGGCCCAAGATGTATTCGCTGCGCGGCTACACCCGCGCCAAGGATGGTCAGATCCACACCGACAGCCGGGACAAGATCATCACCGTCCTGCTCTATCTGAATGAAAACTGGCAGCAATCGGGCGGCCGCCTGCGCATCCTCCGCAACGGTCATGACGTCGACGACTATGCCGCTGAGGTGCCGCCGGACAACGGTACGCTGCTGGTGTTCGAGCGGTCGGACAGCTCCTGGCATGGCCACCATCCTTTCGATGGCCCCCGCCGCTCACTGCAGATGAACTGGATGACCAGTGAAGGCAGCAAGGGGTTCCACGCGATCCGGCACAAGGTCTCGGCGGCGCTGAAGCGGCTCGTGACGGCGTGAGGGGGCAGCCAGGCGCTGCTGAAATCTCGGTTGAGTTTCTTGCTAAATTTCGGTTGGCTTCCTTGCTCAATATTGTCCCATAACG
This sequence comes from Hyphomicrobiaceae bacterium, assembly GCA_046715905.1. Lineage (GTDB taxonomy): Bacteria > Pseudomonadota > Alphaproteobacteria > Rhizobiales > Hyphomicrobiaceae. The sequence continues at coordinate 1,436 of JBKJYG010000053.1, forward strand.
CTTGATCTGAGACCGACCTGAACCCCTCAAACTCCTCCAGTTTCGGGTAGCGGCCGTTATCTGAGAGGCGCCGACATCAAGCGCCGTGCGCCGATGTTCCGACACGCCTGCACCGATCCCAGCATGGCCCTAAGCACCCCCGGGAAGCGATTCGCGCGAGGAACTGACGTCCTGTGACGGCGGGCCTACCACCCGGCCGCCGGGCTTGCTAATCTGCGGATGAAATCTGCCATGGAGACCGCGCATGAGGTTTGTCACCACCGCCGAGGAAGCCGCCGGGCAGAGCCGAAAAGTGCATGTCAACGGCCGCGACTATACGCTGTCAGGCTATATCGGCGCCGCGCCCGTGCGGGGCTCCTATGAGCCTGGCAGCGAGGTCAACGACAACGGCCTGCCCCAGGGCTTTCTCGTCGACCAGCCGCCGATGGCCGTCACCCCCGCGCACTTCCACGAGCCCAATCAGTTTCAGGTCTTCGTCGGCGGCGGCGGACGCATGGGCGCCTACCCCGCGACCCCGCTCACCATCCAATACGCCAACGGACACACGCCCTACGGCCCGATCGTGGCCGGCCCCGAAGGGGTGCGCTACTTCACGCTGCGCCAGCACTGGGACCCGGGTGCGAAATACCTGCCCGCGTCGCGCGATCTGCTGCGCTTGGGCAACCAGCGCACGCACATCAAGGGCGGCATCGCGCTCACCGATGCGGCCACGCGGCGCGCCCGCACGCAGCCCGCGCTCGACGTCGTATTTGCACCCGAGGCCGACGGCATGGCCGCTTGGATGTGCCGTCTGGGCCCCGGCGCGAGCCTCGCCTTGCCCTCGCCCGCCGGCGGCGGCGGCCAGTATCTCATCGTCGCGGCGGGCAGCCTGCGGCAGGAGGCCCAAATGCTCGGCCCGCTCTCGACCGTCTACATCGACGCGCGCGAAACGACGTCGGAAGCCTGCGCGGGCGAGGACGGGCTCGACCTCATCGTGCTGCAGTTCCCGGTGCCGGCAACGGCCAATGCTGCCGCTCAGCCGTGAGTTGCCGCCATCCAGGAGCGAGGCCGCCCCTTCTCCGGCAAGCGGCACCCGCACGGCGAGGCTGCGTCGATCGGGTAGACTCCCGCCGCCGTTTGGCGTACATGCGGGCTGTCGCATCGAGGCTTTGTGCCGGTGCGTTTCGACCCTTATTCCGCGGTAGCTCAATGGTAGAGCAACCGGCTGTTAACCGGTTGGTTGTAGGTTCGACTCCTACCCGCGGAGCCATTGCTTTGCTTCAACGCATTGTTTTATATTGATAATTTTGACATCTTGGAGTTGCGGCCCCAACAGCGGCCCCAATAGATTGCTCTGGCCTAAGTGGCCCATTGCGAGCGAAAACCAGAGTGG
>JBKJYG010000054.1:0-15733 GCA_046715905.1 Hyphomicrobiaceae bacterium
GCCATGCAGGATGCCATGCTGCACTACATCCGCGTGGCCTTCGCCACCCAGGCGCGGACGGGCGGGCCTATCCAACGCGCGGGCGCGCAGACGATATCCGGCGCCAACCCGCCCTGCGGCATCTACCCGTGCAAGGGAGGAGGGCCGAACGATTACGTCTACGTCTACACGAGCCGCGCCAATCCCGAGCACTGGAAGCGGCTGCTTGGCGTCATCGGCCGTGAAGACTTGATCGGCGATGCGCGCTTTGACACCTCGGCCGCGCGCGCCGAACGCGAGGCCGAAGTCGACGAACTGGTCGCCACGTGGACCCGCCAACATACGAAGCAGGAGGCCATGGCCCTGGTCGGGGGGGCGGGAATTCCCTCGGGCGCGGTGCTCGACACGAAGGAGCTCATGGATGACCCAACCTTCGAGCAGCGCGGCATCATGCAAACGATCCAGCACCCGAAAGTCGGGCCGTTCAAGATGCCGGCCTGGCCTGTTCGCCACAACGGTCAGCCGCCCGAGGTCAAACCCGCGCCGCTGCTTGGCGCGCAACTCAGCGAAGTGCTCGGCTCGTGGCTCGGTCTCAGCGATCGCGACGTCGCCGCGCTGAGGGACAAGCGCGTAATCGGCAAATAGGGCAGCGGTCAGCGCTTGCCCTCCTGCGCCCTCCGCAGCGCGGCGGCAAACGCGTTTTCGCTCGCGTTGTCTCCGTTCCCGCCGCTCGTGGGAGACGGGCCTGGGATGCGCGGGGCCGCCGTCGTCGGTAGTGACCGGGTTGGCGAATATCCAGTGCGCGGGTCTCGGGCGGTGGCCGTCTGATCCAGCACACCCGTCCGCATGGTCAACGCGATCCGCTTGCGGGGCGCATCGACCTCTTTCACACGCACCTGCACGATATCGCCCGCCTTCACCACCTCGCGCGGATCCTTGACGAACTTATCGGCCATTTCCGAAATGTGCACGAGGCCGTCCTGATGCACGCCGATATCGACAAAGGCGCCGAAGTTGGTGACGTTGGTCACTTGCCCCTCCAACCGCATGCCCGGACGCAGGTCGGAGATTTTCTCGACGCCCTCCTGGAAAATGGCGGTCTTGAACTCGGGTCGCGGATCGCGGCCAGGTTTCTCGAGTTCGGCCAGAATGTCGGTGACCGTCGGCACGCCGAACTTGGCGTCGGCGAACTGCGCTGGCTTGAGAGATTTCAGGTAGGCTCTGTCTCCGATCATCGACTTGATCGGCCGCTTCGTCGCCTCGGCGATCTTTTCGACAAGGGCATAGGCTTCGGGATGCACCGCTGATCCGTCGAGCGGGTTCTTACCATCCGTGATGCGCAGGAATCCGGCCGCCTGCTCGAACGCCTTCGGTCCGAGCCTCGGCACCTTTTTCAACGCGGCACGGGTTTTGAAACCGCCGTTGTCATTGCGAAAGGCGACGATGTTGTCGGCCAGGGTCTTGTTGAGACCGGCCACGTGGGAGAGCAGCGGAGCCGAGGCGGTATTGACGTCGACACCGACCGAGTTGACGCAGTCCTCGATCGCAGCCTCCAGCGAACGCGCCAGGCCTGTCTGATCGACATCGTGCTGATATTGTCCAACGCCGATGGCCTTGGGCTCGATCTTCACGAGTTCGGCCAGCGGATCTTGCAAGCGGCGCGCAATCGATACCGCGCCGCGCAGCGTCACGTCGAGGCTCGGGAATTCGAGCGCCGCCAGCTCGGACGCCGAATAAATCGAGGCTCCGGCCTCCGAGACCATGACTTTGGTCAGCTTCAGCTCCGGCATTTTCGCCAGCAGCTCGGATGCCAACTTGTCGGTTTCGCGGCTTGCCGTGCCGTTGCCGATGGCCACGAGCTCGACTTTGTGCCGCAGCGCGAGGGAGGCAAGCGAGGTAAGCGAGCCCGACCAGTCATTGCGCGGTTCGTGCGGATAGATCGTCGCGGTGTCGAGCAGCTTACCGGTCGCATCGACGACCGCCACCTTGCAACCGGTGCGGATCCCCGGATCGATGCCCATGGTGATCCGCTGGCCCGCCGGAGCAGCGAGCAACAAATCTTTGAGGTTGTTCGAAAAGACCGAGATCGCCTCGCTGTCCGCAAGCTCCTTTCGACGCGAAAGCAGGTCAATGGCGAGACTGACGTGCAACCGCGCCTTCCAGGCGAGCCTGACGCCGTCGCCCAGCCACTTGTCGGCAGGCCGGCCCCTGTCGGTAATCCCCGACGCGAGGCGAACCTTGCCTTCAGCGGGATGCGGCTGCCCCGGCGGAGCTTCGACATCGAGGTCGAGATCCAGAATGCCCTCTTTGCGTCCGCGGAGCAGCGCCAAGGCTCGATGCGAGGGAATATCCTTGATCTTCTGCTTGAAGTCGAAATAGTCCGAGAACTTGGCGCCCTCGGCCTCCTTGCCCTTGACGAGCCGTGACGTGATCATAGCTTCGGCCCACATCCACTCGCGCAGAGCGCCGACGAGGCCGGCGTTCTCGCCGATCCGCTCGATCAGAATGCTGCGGGCCCCGTCGAGCGCGGCTTTGGCATCGGCCACGCCTTTTTCAGCGTTGGTGAATTTCGCCGCTTCGGCGTCGGGCACCAAAGCCGGATCGGCAAGGATGGCATCGAGCAACGGCTCGAGACCAGCTTCGCGAGCCACCTGCGCCTTCGTGCGCCGCTTCAGCTTGAAGGGTGCGTAGAGATCCTCCAACGCTACTTTGGTCTCCGCGGACGCTAGAGACCGCGCGAGGTCAGGCGTCAGCTTCCCCTGCTCCTCGATCGCTTTCAGCACGACCGACCGACGATCCTCCAGATCGCGAAGATAACCAAGCCGCTCCTCGAGCTTGCGCAATTGCGTGTCGTCGAGCCCACCCGTCCGTTCCTTGCGATAGCGTGCGATGAAAGGCACCGTCGAGCCTTCGCCCAGCAACGCCACGGTGGCCTCGACCTGCGCCACCCCCACCGACAACTCGCGGGCGATCTGCGCGTTGATCTTGTCCATCTGAAGTGCCTCCCTCGCATGCGTGTCGATACTCTGCTTCTGTGGCGGAAGAATAGCCTCTAAGATGCCGGCCATCCCACGAGGCGGTCTCGATGCGCGTCTTCCTTGGTCTGATCGTCGCGGTTTTCCTCCAAGCCGCAATGGCTGTGTTTGAGAGTGGAGCGCAGACGGCAACCCCCATGCCCGACCCCGATTCGCGGGCTCCGATATTGCCGCGGGCGGAGCTGGCGGCAAGCCTTCTTCGCCGGGGTCGAGGGCTCCTGATCTGGGATGTGCGCGAACGCGTGGAGTACGATGTGAGCCACCTCCCGACAGCATGGCTCGTAGCGCCGTCGGCTGGTGTTGAACCTATTCTGGCCCGCTTCAAAAATCGTGTGCCCAAGGCGACAATTGTAGTCTACTGCACCACCGGTCAACGCAGCCAGACGTTCGCCGATGCCGCTCTGCATGCTTTGATCGAGGCGGGCGCGCATCGCGTAACGGTGCTCGACGACGGCATATCGGCGTGGGCGAACGACCGCCGGCCCATGCTCGGCGCCACCGGGCCAACGCGCCGCGTGCATCCCGGACCAATGCCGACGGATGCAACCGCTGCTCCGCGCTGACCCAGGGTGCATCGGATCGTGCGCTCAAACGATGCGGATTTCCGCGCGTCGATCGAGCAATCGCGTGAACGCTTCGAACCGCCGTGACAACCTTTCCCCCGTCAAGCTTTTCAGCGAAGCGGGAATCAATAGCGCCAAGCGATCGTCCTCATACCTCAATTGTGTCTGGTTGATCACCCCCGCGATGCCGATCGAGAGCATGTGGGCGGCGCGAATCGCAGCTCCGACCAATCGGGCGCGTCGTGCCGTGCGCTTGGTCACGACCTCCTTCAAGCGCTCCGAAATGTCGTCGGCATTCCGCTCCTCGCCTCCGACGTGCCGGTAGAACACGGACAGCGCCAGGAAAATACGGTCCTCGTGATCGATGCCCCCCAGGGCCGCGTGGGCAATGACGTTAAGGCTCTGCTCGCCGCGATAATCCGGATGCGCTCGCCAGCTGATGTCGGATAGAAGACACGCCGCGTGCCTCAATCGCCGCTCAGCTTCGCTTTCTTTCGGCCCTGGCGGCACAAAGATCAGGTCACTCCACTGGCAGAGTTCGCGCGCGTGGTCGACAGATCGAGAGCGCAGCCGCGCGTAATCCTCGCTGAAGGCCAGCAGCGGATCAACGCTCTGCTCGGCCTCGCTGAGCTCTCCAAACAGCAGCCCTTCGCGAATGCCAAACACCGAAAACATGACGTCTTTCGGCTTCATGAGGCGGATCACGTTCTCCAGCACGAGCGCACCATACGGCAGCACTTCGCGGCGCGCCTTGGTCACTCCGGCCATGCGCTCCACATCGCCCGGTTTGCTTCTGAGCAATTCGCAAAACGCCAGCGCCTGACGCGCCGGCACGCGATACCCGTGCATCACGCGCAACGGATATCTGCTGGTTTCCATGTGCAGCTTGGCCAAGGCCCGCCAAGTGCCGCCGACAGCGTAGAAGCTGCGCCCCTCGCCGCGGGCGAGCCAGTCGACGGCGGCGACGTTCTGCTGCACGAGCGTAGCAGCGCGGTCCATCCGCCCGCCGGCCAAATCGATCAGTCTCAGTCCGCCGAGAGGCAACGTGGCCGCCTTCTGACGCCGATTTTGGCCGATGTCGATCAGCTCGAGGCTGCCGCCGCCCAGGTCGCCGGCAATGCCGTCGACGTCGCGAAATCCCATCAGAATACCGTTGGCCGCGAGTTGCGCCTCGCGTTCGCCCGAGAGCACCTGGATTTCAACTCCGGCTGCCTCTTGTCCGCGCAAAATGAACTCAGGCCCATCCTGCGCATCGCGGACCGCCGCCGTGGCAATGGCGAAGACCTTTTTGGTCCCGAGGATCTGATTGACCGTCCGGAAGCGTGCAAGGGCCTCGAGCGCGCGGGCGACACTCTCATGGCCCAGGCGCCCCGTCGTCGCAACGGCTCGGCCGAGCCCGCACAATACCTTTTCGTTGAACAAAGGCGTCGGGCTGCGAACCGCACCTTCGTAGACGACCAGACGCACGGAATTGGAGCCGATATCGATCACGCCGATGGGGTCCAAATGCTCGAACCGGCCGCGGTCCCAGACATGCCGACCGAGTTCCGTCATGCGCTGCGGCCCTCGCTCTTGTGTGTCATGCGGAAACGCGGCGGGAAATTTTCCTTCAGCGACTGGCCGCGACCCGACAAACTGGGATTGGTCATAAAATAGCTGTGTGCATTGAAGGATTCCTGGCCGGCGGTGGGCACCAGGCGCTCACAGGAGCCATCACCCAGCACGCGCCAGCTCTGCTCATTGTCCTTGAGATTGGCCACCATGATTTGATCGAGGATTTGCTCATGCACCGTTTCGTTGAGGATGGGCACCATGGCTTCCACCCGGCGATCGAGATTGCGCGGCATCATGTCGGCGGAGCTGATGTAGACCAGCGCCTCAGGATGGGGAAGGCCATGGCCGGCGCCGAAGCAGTAAATACGCCCGTGCTCGAGAAAGCGCCCGATAATGCTTTTGACGCGGATGTTCTGCGACAGTCCGGCGATGCCAGGCTTCAGGCAGCACACGCCTCGCACCACGAGGTCGATTTCGACGCCAGCCTGACTGGCCGCGTACAATGCCTCGATGATCTGGCCGTCGACGAGGGCGTTCATCTTGGCCCAGATGGCCGCTGGCCGCCCCGCCTTGGCATGCTCGATTTCAGCATGAATGTGCTCGAGCATAGAGGCGCGAATACCGCGCGGGCTGGCGGCGATCAGCTCCAAATCGGCGGGCTCGGCGTAACCCGTCACGAAATTGAAAATGCGCGTGACGTCACGGCTCATCGTCGAGTCGGCGGTGAAAAACGATAGATCCGTGTAAACGCGTGCGGTCTGCGGATGATAATTGCCGGTCCCGATGTGGCAGTAGGTGGCCAGATCCGAACCTTCACGCCGTACGATGAGACCGAGCTTGGCGTGCGTCTTGAGCTCAACGAAGCCGTATACGACATGCACGCCCGATGCTTCGAGATCGCGGGCTAGTCGGATGTTTGCAGCCTCGTCGAAGCGCGCTTTAAGTTCGACGACGGCTGTCACGGATTTGCCGAGCTCGGCGGCCTCCTTCAAAGCCCGAACAATGGGGCTATCGACGGATGTCCGATACAGCGTCCACTTGATCGCCATCACATCGGGATCATGCGCGGCCTGACGCAAAAACTGCAGCACCACATCGAACGATTCGTAAGGGTGGTGGACGACGAAATCCTTGGCCCGAATAGCGGCGAAGCAATCACCGTTGGCCTCGCGCAGTCGCTCGGGAAAGCGGATGTTGAAGGGTTTGAACGAAAGGTCGGGCCGATCGGAAACGGCGAGCTCAATCGTATCGGCGAGGCTCAATAATCCCTCTTGAACATAAATGTTGTCGTCGCCGACATGGAGCTGCTCGGCGACGAACCGGCGCAATTCCTGCGGCATCGTGATGTCGATCTCAAGCCGGATCACTGATCCGCGACGGCGGCGCTTCAAGGCACTCTCGAACAGCCGCACGAGATCTTCGGCCTCTTCTTCCAGTTGAATATCGCTGTCGCGAAGCACGCGAAACGCGCCTTGCCGCGTGACTTTCTGCCCTGGGAACAAGCGTCCGACGAAATGACCGATCACCGTCTCGATGCGCATAAAGCGCACCGGTGCACCGCGCTGCGTGCTCGTTTCGACTGCTTCGGGCAGCCGAATGAAGCGCGGAAACTTGGCTGGAATCGGCATCAGCGCGTGCATCGTGGTGGTGGCGCCGCGCTCTTGCTTCTCAAGCTCCAAACCGACGGTGAAGCCGCGATTTTGAATAAACGGAAAGGGGTGCGCGGGATCGATCGCGATTGGCGTCAGCACGGGAAACACATGCGTCAGGAAATAGCCGTCAAGCCAGCTTTGCTCGGCCGCGGAGAGCGCCGAAGGCTCAACGATCGAAATGCGGGCTCCGGCCAAGGCCGATCTCAGATGCGTCCAGCAGGCCTGCTGCTCCGACGTCAACGCCGTCACAACCCGATTGATCGCGGCCAATTGCTGGGCTGGCGTCAGCCCGTCCTGGCTGACCGTTGTGACCTTGTTGAGTACCTGACCATGCAGGCCGGCCACGCGCACCATAAAAAATTCATCAAGGTTCGAGGCCGAAATCGAAAGAAAACGCAAACGTTCGAGTAACGGATGGTGCTCCCGCTGCGCCTCTGCCAGCACCCGACGGTTGAACTGCAACCAGGACAGCTCGCGGTTATAAAAGCGTGCAGGTCCCTCCGGCGGCTTCTTGCCCGCCGTTTTCGGCTCTTTTGGACGCGACTTGGTGGTGCTCAAGACGAACCTCGTGCAACCTGATGACCTCAGGCGCGGGTACTGTTACCAGCGGCTTGGACCCGGTGCCAGCCGAAGGACAATTGTGCAGTTATCACGAAGCCTTAGGGTCCCCCAGCCGCGCCAGTACGTCAGCCGCGAGCGCTCGGCTGACGCGCCGATGCGACGCCAGAGCCTCCCGATCAACCTCATCGACGAGCTGAGCGGCAAACGCCATGGAGCGCTCCATGTTCCGGGTCAGATAAGCGATCACATGCGGCTCGACCGCCAATTGCCGATCCGCGAACAGTTTTATCAGAACGGCATGAAGAAGGCCTTCATCCGGAGCTTCGATGGCCATGACCGGCAGAGCGCGCAACCTCGATCGTAGATCGGGCAGCCCGATCTCCATCTCGCCGGGTGGTCGCGTCGATGTCAACAACAGCGAGCATTGCTGTTCGCGCGCCACATTGAGGGCATGGAAGAGGATCCGCTCACCGGCAACGCCCTGGTCGATGTCCTCAACCACGAGAGCCCGCCGGTCGGTCAGTAACGGAATGACGGCCTCGCAAAGCTCTTCGCCCCGCACCACCGCGGCTCCCGACCGGAGGCGCCAGACATTCGCCAAGTGGCTCTTGCCGGCGCTTCGAGGACCCACGACAAGCGCGCTTGCCGTCTCCCAGCAGGGCCATCGATCGATCAGATCGACGGCGGCGCCGTTGGATGTGCTGACGAGAAAGTTCTGAGCGTCAAGAGCTGGCCGATGAGGCAGTTCGAACGCGAGCTGTTGCGAGGGGAGCGTCATGCGGCGGGAATCCTGCCTCCCGCGCAATCGCGCCGCGCGTTGCCGGGCTGCTCAAGTCGCATCCGCAAAGTCATCAATTGTCGGTTCCTCTTCCGGCCTGGCTGAACCGACCCGGTATGGGTATCCGGCGTCTCAGGTAGCCCCGAGCCCGGCAGCGTCGGGGTGACACCGCCTGTCGGGCTTTGGTCTACCTCAGATCCGGCGACTCGCTGCCGGCCACCAGAGCTAGCCATTGCCGCATGTACGCGGCGAGTGACAGCAGCGTGAGTGTCCCCGTGATCCACACCAGCGCCAGGCGCACGGCATCGGCCCCCAGCCCAAATGCCGCATCGGCCAGCACCACGGCGGCGAGTGTGAGCTGGGCCGCAGTATTGGCCTTGCTGATGGCAAGAGGATGGATGTGCAGCGGACGGCCGAGCATCCAGACCAGCATCACGCCAAGCAGAATAAGAATATCACGCGAGACCACGGCAATGACGAGCCACGAGGGAATTTGCCCGGCGACGCCCAGCGCAACATAGATGCTGGTGATCAGAAGCTTGTCGGCCAGCGGATCGAGGTAGGCGCCCAGTTCGGTCTGCAGATTGAAGCGCTTGGCCAAATAGCCATCGATGGCATCGCTCAGCCCAGCGGCCAGAAAGGCGAAGAAAGCCGCCGCCGTGTTACCGCTGACCAGCAGCCAGAAAATCACCGGCACGAGGCACACGCGGCAGAGCGTCACGACATTCGGCAGATTGATACTCAGGGAGGCGTCCGGCTTCGCCCGTGAACTCGCCGCCGCATGTCCGACAGGCTCGACATTTGACATATTTTGGCCCTGGCCAGACGGTTGAATCGTAATTCTACGACAAAATTATAACAGTCGTCGAGCGAGACTGGGCGGAAGACTCGTGGATCGCCCGGGAGAAGAGTTCGGCTCTGCGGGGCTCATAGCACGGCCAATCAACATCAGCGCGCGCCAACGACCCAGGCGCCGCCCTGTTGCCGCAGGAGCAGTCCCCGTTCTTCCAATGCCGGGCCAAGAGCTTGCATGCCTCCGGGAAAACGCAGCGACACCCGAGCCCCGCGTCCCGACAGGCCTTCGACGTCCAGGTCCTGAATATCGGGCGTTTGCGCGAGCTGCCGGCTGATCTGTTGCCACTCCGCCATGTTGCGGAATTCGACGGCCACTCTCAGCAGCCCGTCCGACCCGCTCTCCGGCGACGGCCGGGGCGAACCGGTGGCCGAGGAGGTCGGCAGATCCGATATCGCGGGGTTGCGTCCGCCGCCGCCCCCGCCACCCCGCACGTTGATCGCCTTCCAGCGGCCTTCGAGCACCCCCAAGGAGACAACGGCTGCGAGCTCGGACGCATAGGCAAGATCCTGGCCATCAAACCGGTACACGCGCCGCAGCATGAGACCCGCGACCGCATCCCGCCCAGCCAGCGTCACCTTCAGCCGTTTCTGCTGCACATCCGGCTCGAGCACCGCCACGATCAGGGTCGGTGCCTGGAACTCACTAGAAAAGGCCCGTAGTGTCTCAGGATTGCCATCGCCAGCTTTGCGCACCAGATCCGGAGGCAGCACGCGCTTGGCGGCGTCCAGGCTTGCGGGCGTCAGCGTATTGGCGAGGTCAAGGCTCTTCCACGCATAAAGCCAAGCGTCGGATCCGCGTGCGTCCGAAAAAACGTTGGACCCTTCCGACGCTGCCGGCGCGACATACAACGGAAGGATCGTGATCTGCGGCGCCGCGCGGTCGAAGAACGGAATATTTTCACGGTCGAGCAGGCGGCGCACGCCTTCGGCCTGGAACGTGACATCATACGTTGCGATGTAGTCCGTCGTTGAGTTCCGCTCGGATCGGACGGAAAATCCCTCGACAAGGTCGCTCGCCTTGACGGATCGCAACTTGGCAAGGCGGCCGTAGGCCGTGACGGGCACGATCCGCTTCAGAAGCGAGCGGAACGCGGCTTGCTGCCCGTCGGCAATGGCTTTTTCCTTCGCTGCAACCGCGTTGGCGCCGCTGGCCTCCACGGGATAGTTACCGATGGTGAAGACTTTGTCCTCGTTGGCCGCCGCCACGGGACCCGTTGCCCCCGTATAGGCAAGCACCAGCAGGACGAGAGGCCAGCCTGCGCGTTTCCAGCTCTGATGGCTCACCCGCCGTCTCCGTCCTGCGACAACCATCCTGCTCGGGTCGGGGCCGCGCGGGTTGCCCACCACGCCCACCTTTTGCTAAGGCCCTGCATAACCCGCGAGCATTCAGGCAAAAGTAGGGATCCCCGACGTATCTGTCCCTGCTTTTATCCCTGCCTGGCCGAGGCGTCACGCGACACGTGACCTTAACCCCCATTTCCTGGGAGTGCGCATGACTAAGTCCAGCCGGCCCCCGCCAGCGTCGAGCACTCTCGATACGATCTCCTATCGCCAGGCAGGGGTGGATATCGATGCGGGAAACATGCTCGTCAAGCTCATCAAGCCCCTGGCTCAAGCCACGCGCCGACCCGGCGCCGATGCCGAACTCGGCGGTTTTGGGGGACTGTTCGACCTCAAGGCCGCAGGCTTCCGCGATCCCATCCTGGTGGCTGCCAACGATGGCGTAGGCACCAAGGTCAAGATCGCCATCGAGACCGGCCTGCATGCGACTGTCGGGGTTGACCTCGTCGCCATGTGCGTCAACGACTTGATCGTGCAAGGCGCCGAGCCGCTATTTTTCCTCGATTACCTGGCGACGGGCCGCCTCGACGTGGAGACGGCCCGGCAGGTGGTGGCCGGCATCGCCGAGGGCTGCAAGCAGGCCGGTTGCGCCTTGATCGGCGGCGAGACGGCGGAAATGCCTGGCCTTTACTCCGGTGCCGATTACGATCTGGCCGGATTTGCGGTGGGCGCCGTCGAGCGCGGAGAGCTTCTGCCCCGAGGCGATATCGCGGTCGGCGACGTACTCATCGGACTGGCCTCCTCGGGCGTGCATTCCAACGGCTTTTCGCTCGTGCGCCGGCTCATCGAGCGCGCGGCATTTGGGTGGGACAGCCCGGCGCCTTTTGCCTCCGGCAGAGCCTTGGGAGAGGCCTTGCTCGAGCCCACACGGATCTACGTCAAACCGCTTTTGGCGGCACTACGCGCGACAGGTGGGAGCGGCAACACCGGCGCCATCAAGGGCTTGTGTCACATTACCGGCGGCGGTCTCACCGAGAACATACCGCGCGTCCTGCCATCGGGCCTCGCGGCCCACATCGACCTCGACACATTCGAGGTTCCACCGGTCTTCGGCTGGCTCGAAAGACTGGGTGGTCCCACCGGTGAAGACCTGCTGCGAACCTTCAATTGCGGGATCGGCATGGTGGTGATTGCTGATCAGGATCGCGCCGGAGCGGTGATCGAGGCCTTGATCGCCGCTGGCGAGAGCCCGGTTCTGATCGGAGCCGTGGAGCCGGGGCGCGGCGTGACGTCAAGCGCCAAGGGCAAGGGCGATGCCCAAGCGGTCAGGTACTCGGGCCAGTTGCGACACGGCGAAGCCGCGCCCTGACTGGCCCAGGCTCAGGCGCCCGAGGCTTGGCGCTGTGATCCGGCCGGGGTAACACGTCACCGACCACGCACACTGCCTCAATTTCCCGCCGACTGAAACCGGCGATCCTCTCCTCGACTGACGGAAAGAGACCACGATGAAATTCACGTTCTCCTGGCTGAAAGATCACCTGGAGACCACGGCCGGATTGCCCCAGATCCGAGCCAAGCTCGACCAGATCGGCCTCGAGGTCGAAAGCATCGACGATCCGTCGGAGAAGCTCGCGGCCTTCACCATCGCCCGCGTGCTGGAGGCAAAGAAGCATCCCAACGCTGACAAGCTGCAGGTGCTGCAGGTCGAAATCGACCCGGGCAAGCCCTCCGTAGAGGTCGTTTGCGGCGCACCCAATGCGCGTGTGGGTCTCATCGGCGTCTTCGCTCCGCTGGGCGCCTACATTCCCGGCACCGGGCTGACGCTGGAGAAGAAACCAGTCCGTGGCGTGGTCTCCAATGGCATGATGCTGTCGGAACGGGAGATGGAACTGTCCGAGGATCACGCGGGGATCGTCGATCTCGACCTCGACCTTGCCGACCAGATCGGTCGCCGCTACGTCGATGCACTGGGACTGGGCGATGCCGTGATCGAGGTAAAACTGACCCCCAACCGGCCGGATTGCACGGGTGTGCGCGGGATCGCTCGCGATCTGGCGGCGGCCGGACTTGGCACCCTGAAGCCCGATCGGATCGTCGAGGGCGTCGAGGGCGGCCAGCCGTGCCCCGTCGAGATCCGGCTCGACCTCAGCGCGGACACGATCGACGCCTGCCCGTGCTTTGCCGGACGGGTCATCCGAGGCATCTCGAATGGGCCTTCCCCAGCCTGGTTGCAGGCGCGGCTGAAGGCCGTTGGCCAGCGGCCCATCAATGCCGTGGTCGACGTCACCAACTATATCTCGATCGACCGTGGCCGGCCAGTGCACGTCTACGACGTGGACAAGCTCCACGGCGCCATTCGCGCGCGTCTGTCAAGGCCCGGCGAGACGTTCCTCGGTCTCGATGGCCGGACCTACACCACCGACGACACCATGTGCGTCATTGCCGATGACCGTGCCGTGCTGGGCTTTGGCGGCATTCTCGGCGGCGAGGACAGCAGCACCACCGAGACGACCCGCAACATTCTCATCGAATGCGCCTACTTCGATCCGGGGCGAACGGCGTCCACCGGCCGCAAGGCCGGAGTCCAGACCGACGCTCGCTACCGCTTCGAACGAGGCGTTGATCCAGCCGACATCGAGCCCGGGCTGGATCTGGCCACGCGCATGATGCTCGACGTCGCCGGCGGCGCGCCGAGCCGGCGGGTGATCGCGGGCCGCCCCCCCATCCAACCCCTCACCCTTGCGTTCTCCTTTGACCGGGTCGAGAAATTGATGGGTCTGGCGCTTGAACCGCCGACCATTCGCCGGACGCTGGAAGCTCTGGGATTCACGATCAGCGGGGCCGGTCCGCAGTTTCGCGTGGGGGTGCCGAGCTGGCGACCTGACGTGCACGGGCCAGCCGATCTCGTCGAAGAGGTGGCGCGCATTGCCGGTCTCGAGCAGATCCCCTCGGTGCCCCTGCCGCGCCTCACCAGCGGCGTCGCCCGCGCGACCCTGACCCTGACGCAAAAGCGCGTCCGGCAAGCCCGGCGATTGCTCGCCGAGCGCGGCATGGTCGAAGCGATCACGTGGTCCTTCGTCAAGGCCAGCGAGGCAGCGCATTTCGGCGGCGGTGACGAAGCCCTCGTGCTTGCCAATCCGATCTCGTCCGACATGACGACCATGCGGCCGAGCCTGCTTCCGGGCCTCGTCTCGGCGATCGCCCGCAACCGCAACCGGGGCTTCCGGGATGCGGCGCTGTTCGAGGTCGGGCAAGCTTACCGGGGCGACCGGCCCGACGACCAATTCGTGGCCGCGGCCGGCGTGCGCGCCGGTGCCTCGCATGCGTCGGGATCGGGACGCCATTGGTCGGGCGCCGCACCCAGCGCCGACGTGTTCGACGCCAAGGGCGACGCCCTGGCACTGCTTGGCGTGCTCGGATTGGCCGCAGATAAAGCCCAGATGACCCGCGATGCACCGGATTGGTATCACCCCGGCCGGTCCGGCACGCTGCGGCTGGGGCCCAAACTCGTACTTGGGCACTTCGGTGAATTGCACCCCGCAACGGCCAAGCTGTTTGATGTCGACGGCGCGCTTGTGGGATTTGAAATCTTCCTTGAAAACGTGCCGCCCGAAAAGCGGCGATCGCTGGCCCGTCCACCCCTGGACGCTGGCGATCTACTGCCTGTGACTCGCGATTTCGCATTCATCGTCGAACAGCGGGTTGCGGCCGCAGACGTCGTCAAAGCCGCGCTTGGCGCCGACAAAGCACTGATCAGCAAGGTCCAGGTGTTCGATCTGTTCGAAGGCGGAAACTTAGCCCCCGGTCAGCGCTCGCTCGCCATCGAGGTCACGTTGGCGCCCAAGACGCGAACGCTCACCGACGATGAGATCGAGATCGTGGCACGCAAGGTGATCGCCGAGGTCAAGCGAGCGACGGGTGGCGAAATCCGAGGCTGAGGGAGATTGCGGGACGGCGACGTCCGCCCCCGGTCAGCTCCTCGTGCTCGGTTTCCAGCCCGCGCCAAGGGCGTCCTGCTCGGAGCAGAACCATCGGCCGCCACGACGCACATCGACCTGCACGCCATCATACTGCGCTGACCAAGGCAGCACGTAGACCTTCGCGCCGCGCGCGACCGGCGCCTTGATCGGACAGCCATCGGGCGCACGACGGCTGGCCTCCTGCCACACCTTGCTGCGCCACTCCTTGGGACGATCGGCCGAACCGGCCCATAGGCCGGCCTTGGCAGCTTTTGCCGCGGCCTCCGCGCCGGCATAGGGGGCCCAATAGCCTGGGCCCGCAAAGGCGAAGCCGGCCTGCACCAGTCCGGCATTGATGTCGCGATCCCCATCTCGGCAGATGCCGGTTGGCAGACCGGTACCATCGTCGGCGCCCAGTTCGCATTTCAACGCGCGATTGGCGACCAGCCGCTGTAAGGCCTGCACGGCGGCGTCGCCGCAGCGCCAGGCGCGATTGTCGGGCCTTAAGCATCGCTGCTCGCGGTCGGGAGCTTCGAGGCCGCCCAAGCTGAACTCCACCGATCCGACGCGCAATTGGCCGGGTCCGATGACGCTGGCCCGGCCCTCGACGATTTGCAGGGGAGTGGCAAGCGGCAAGCGAATGGATCCTGTGCTGAAGGGCAGACGCGACGCGCCGATGGTCAACACCGCCGTCATCGCAAGCAGCACCGCGCAGGCCGCCGCCAAGCCTCGCACGCGACGCGGGGCCACACGGAGCAATGGCTGCAACAGTGCAGCGGTCCGCCCGGAGGTAAGGCTCGGGAGCGCCGCCAACAGCAGAAGCAGACCGCCGATCAGCATGGCCGCGGCGGCATCGTGATCGAGCACGCGTTGGATGATCGCCCGGCCCACGCCCACCGCCGAGGCGAAGGTCCCCCCAATCAGCAAGCCCCAATGGACGTAGGGGCGGGCGACGATCGTTGAGAGTGGCTGCAGGGCAACCAGCGCGGCCCGACCCAAGCGCGTGCATCCGGTGCAGATCATCGCCAACAATCGCTGGCGGAGGCGGGCAAGCCCCGCAGCCGCCAGCCGAGATCCGGAGTTAAGATGGCGCGCCCCAAGCCGTGCCGCCGCGCTGCCCCCCCGAGCAGCGGCTTTGGTTGACGCATCCAGGGCCTCCGCCGCCGTCTGCTTTGCACGCAGCATTCTGTCGCGGCGAGCTTGGCGGCGCAGCTTGATGGTCTCGCTCACATAGCGATGCCATTCGAAGCCCTCATCGCGCTTGCGCCGGCTGAAAATCGGCATTGGCCCCCAATCCCGCCTGTACGCGCCCCGCCCACTGCGTCGGTCAAGATATTCCGTGGCATGGCGCGACCTCGGTGGGGCGGTACTGTTCCGATCGATTGCGGCAGGCTGGGGGCTTGCCGCGCTTTGTCCCCGGCTGTTTTGACGCGCGCCCAGAGTGGTCGGCGGCCGAGATGCTCGGTTACGAGCCTTTTCATTGAAGAACCGCAGCCGCACCACTAGGTTCCCTGCA
>JBKJYG010000055.1:0-3040 GCA_046715905.1 Hyphomicrobiaceae bacterium
GAGACCAATCTCGCCGAAAAGGACGAACTGAGCCAGGCCATTGCCCGGCTGCGTCTGAGCCACGGCGAGGCAACGATCCGGATCGCACTCCAGGATTTCGCGGATCTTGCGTGCCTCGTCGGCCCGGCGGGCCCGGGCAGCCTCCAACCGGGCTTCGACGCGGGCCTTCTCTTCCCGTTCGCGGGCCACCGCTGCCTGCGTCGCCCGCAACGCCTCCTTCGCCTCGCGCACCGCCGTCTCGGAAGCCGCGAGACGGTCGGCGGCGAGCTGCCGCTCGCGCTCGGCCGCCGCGAGCTGATCCAAGATCAAGTGTCGCCGCTCATCGAGGAGGGCGGGCAGCTCGGCCAGCGTTGCGAGCTCGGCATCGGCCTCCGCCCGGCGTTCAGCCAGCGCCGCCATCTGGGCTTCAGCGCCAGCCGCTCTCGTCGTCCAGCGCTCCTGATCGGCTTTGACCATCGCAGACCGTTCGTGACGGCCGTGGCGGTCCCGTTCGAGTTGCGTGAGGGCTAGCCGCGCCTCGCCTTCCGCCGCTCGCGCGGCACGCGTCGAGCGATCCTCTTGGGCGAGCGTGTCTTCAAGATCCGGGTTATCGGCCATCGCCTCGAGCACCGCTTCGTGCTCCGCGTGCCGCTCATGCGCCTCGCTCAAGGCATCTTGCGTACGGCTGCGGGCCTCCTCGACCGCTGCAAGGCGGGTTTCCGTCTCGCGCGCCTGCCGCTCGATCAGGGTCATGGTTTCGCGGGCCCGCGCCAGCTCAGCCTGCTTTTCGCGCCAGAGCTGGCGCAGCCGCCGTTCTTCGCCTTCCGCCATGCGGTGCATCTCGGTCGCGGTACGCTCGGCTGAGCCCATGTCGTCGGCGTGCCGACGGGCGGCATGCTCGCGCGTCTCGACGTCTCCCAACCGGTTACGCTCGGCCAAGCGCAGGGCCGCCGCCGTCGGCGCATGCGCCGAGGCTGTCAAACCATCCCAGCGCCACAGATCCCCTTCGAGCGAGACCAGACGCTGTCCCGGCAAAAGCGCCGGCTGCAACGCCCGACCGTGCTCGCGATCGACGATGCCGATCTGGCGCAAGCGCCGCGCAAGCTCGGAGGGCGCCTCGACGTACCGGGCCAGCGGTTCGACGCCGCTCGGCAGGGACGGATCCTCGGTCCCCATGCCGACGCGCCGCCAATGCACCGGCGCCTCGTCAGCGATGGGCGCGTCGAGATCATCCCCGAGTGCCGCGCCCAGAGCCATTTCGTAGCCTGGCACGACGGCAAGCTCGTCGACGATGGGCGGCAGGCCGTCCTCCCGCACCGGCATGAGCAGCTTGCTCAATGTCTCGATTTCAGCGGAGAGGCGACTGGCGGCGAGCTTTGCCTCCTGGGCGGCTTCGCGACGCGTGCTCAACTCGTCGGCCAGCTCGAGCGCCTTGTCCTCGGCCGCAACCGCTTGCAGTTCAATGTCGCTGACCTCAGCCAACAGCGCGTGACCGGCCTGCGTAACGGCGGTCAGCCTTTGCACATCCGGCGCCCGAGCCGCGATGTCGCGCTTTTGGGTTTCGAGTGCCTGCCACTGGCGCCCGAGCTTCTCGATCTCGGCCGCGCGCTCGGTTTTGGCCGTCTCGAGGCTCTTGCGACGTGCCCTGGCCTCGAACACGCGGCGGGTCACATCAGCCAACCGGACCTCGGCCGCTTGGAACTCGGTTTGCACTGCCGCCAATAGCCCCCGGGCGCTGTCTTCAGCGGCGGCCTGTTCCCCCTCTCGAGCCGCCAGCGTGTCCGCCTCCAGCGACAGTCGCGCCAGGATGTCTCGCGCTTCGGTGACCAACCGTTCCTCGCGGTTCCTGTCGCTGACGACCTGCTCGGCTCGCGCTTGCAACTCGCGGCGGCGAGCAGCGAGGCGCTCTGCTTCTTTCTCGAACGACTCCCTCTCGATCCTGATCCGCGCCAGAATAGCGCCGCGCTTGGCCTCCTCATCGCGGAGCGCGGGCAGCGCTTCGGCAAGGTCTGCCTCAACCCGCGTTGCCTTGGATAAATTGTCCGTCTCGGTTGCAAGCCGCGAGAGCGCCTGGGTCAGCACCGCCTCGGTCTGGTCGAGGTCGGCTTGCGCTGTCGCCCACAGCAGATAGAGCACCAGGGCTTCCGAGCGGCGGATCTCGGCCGAGATCTCTTTGTAGCGACGGGCCGAGCGCGCCTGGCGCTTCAAACTCTCGATCTGACTGCTGAGCTGACCCAGAACGTCACCCAGTCGTGCCAGATTGTTTTCGGCCGCCTTGAGGCGCAGCTCGGCGTCGTGCCGTCTCGAATACAAGCCGGCAGTACCGGCAGCGTCTTCGAGGATGCGCCGGCGTTGCTCGGGCTTGGCGTTGACGATCTCGGCAATCTGCCCCTGGCGTACGAGGGCCGGCGAGCGAGCGCCGGTCGCGGCATCCTCGAACAGGATTTTGACGTCGCGGGCGCGCGCGTCCGTGCCGTTGATGCGATAGGCCGAGCCCATGTCGCGCTCGATGCGGCGTGTCACCTCGAGCTCATCGCGGTCGTTGAACTCGGCCGGGGCGGTGCGGGACGAGTTATCGATGAAGATCGTCACTTCGGCGGAGTGGCGCTGCGGCCGGACCGTGGTGCCGGCGAAAATCACGTCCTCCATGCTGGAGGCGCGCATGGACTTGTAGGACGTCTCCCCCATCACCCATCGCAAGGCCTCGAGCAGGTTCGACTTGCCGCAACCATTGGGCCCGACGACGCCCGTCAGCCCGCGCTCGATCAGGAATTCCGTGGGTTCCACGAAGGATTTGAAGCCGAGCAGGCGGAGCCGGTGGATGTGCACAGGCAGTCTCCCAAGCTCATCTGGACGCCGACGAGCAGTGTAACGGCGGGCAGGCTTGTTTAACGCGCCGCCGTTCCGCTCGCAGCCCCGGGTTTCGCCGCCAGCACCGGATCGATCAACGCGCGCAGCTCGTCCATGCCGACAACCTTTTTGATCAGCCAGGTTTCAATGAAAAAATTGGGCGTGCCAATAATGCCCAATTCCCGGCCGCGATCCTTGATGCCCTTCAGGG
>JBKJYG010000056.1:0-4505 GCA_046715905.1 Hyphomicrobiaceae bacterium
GCCGAGCAACGCAGCTACCGAAGCCATCAATATCTTTGATCTGAACGTGTGCATGTCCCCTCGCTGTGGCGCTCGTCGCTTGCGCACATCTTGTCCGAGCCGCGGCGATCGACAACGCAAAAAAGCGTAGATGCGCTTCTGAATTCTGGTTGATCGACAAACTGCAACGTTTGCTTGATAATGCCCAAAAAGAGTGCAGTTTTGGACCGGAATTGGGTGTAACAACACCATTCCGCAGCCCTTCAGAGCCGGATATTCAGGCCGATGACGCCGCCTCTCCCGGAAGTTTCCCCCGCATGACCGAATCAAAGGCTGCGATCGTGACGGGAGCTGGCCGTCGCATCGGGCGTGCGATTGCGCTTGCCTTGAGCCAGCACGGCTGGAACGTTTGCGTGCACTGTAGTGGCTCACGGGATGATGCGGACGAGACCGCGACTCAGGTTGCAGCAGCCGGGATGGCTGCGTGCGTTGTAAAGGCCGACCTCGCCGATCCGGGCAGCGCCGAGCAGCTCATGACGGCCTGCGTCGAGAAGCTTGGAAATCCAAGCTGCCTCGTCAACAACGCATCGGTCTTCCTCGAGGATCAGCTCGCAACGCTGGACGCGGCGGGCTGGTCTCACCATCTCGACGTCAACCTTCGAGCCCCCGTGCTCCTGGCCCAGGCGTTCGCGCGGCGACTTCCACCTCCCCTCAAGGGCCATATCATCAACATCGTTGACCAGCGCGTGCTGCGGCCGACGCCCGAGTTCTTTTCGTACGGCGTGTCGAAATCCGGGCTTTGGGCCGCAACGCAAATGATGGCGCAGGCGCTGGCGCCGCGCATTCGCGTCAACGCTATCGGTCCAGGACCGGTGCTGCCGAACATTCACCAGACCGGAGACGAGTTTCAAGCCGAGGTCGATCGGACGCTGCTTAAAGCACGAACGCCGGCGGAGGACATTGCCGCGGGCGTTCTGTTTCTGATCGAGACGGAAAGCATCACCGGCCAGCTTTTGACCCTGGATGGAGGCCAGCACCTGCAATGGCGCTCGTCGACGGACAACAGAACTGAGAACCGCCATGAGTGACGGTCTCGACGGGCCACTGCAGCCGGGCATTCGGCACGTGTACGTCCACGACCTCGAGATGATGGCCAGCGTCGGTATCTTCGAGGTGGAAAAGCGCTACCAGCAGCGGTTGATCGCCTCGGTCGATCTTGAGGTGGTGGACGACTACGACGGCCACTCGGACCGGCTCGAGGGTGTGGTCGACTACGGTTTGATCGTCACCGCCGTCCGCGACATCGTCGACAGCGCGCACTTCCAACTGCTGGAGACGTTAGCTCATCGCATCGCCGAAGCCTGCCTTTCAGACAAGCGCGTCGTCCGTGCGACTATACGGCTTGAAAAACCCGACATTTTCCCCGGCTGCCGCGCCGTGGGAATTCGCATCGTTCGCATCAACGCCATGCGATGACGCCTGACAGTCGCACCACTTCGCGCCACAATCTTTCCCCTGCTCACCCTCAATGACGCCCCAAAGATCAGCCACCCATGGCCCCGGGGCCAAACGGTCGGTAACCGTCCGTTAAGGATAATCACCTATCAACAAGGTGAAAACTCAGGCGCGCCGAAGAGCGCAGCGTACAGCCAGGGTGGGTATGCAAATGGTATCTCGTAGAGTACTGGGTCTGTTGGCCGTGATCGCAGCGGCTCCGTTGCCGGGGGGCGCGGCCGCGGCAGAACTGCCGCCGATCAAAAGCTCCGAAGATAATGCGGTGCCCGCCTGCGCCACGCAGGGCCGGCTGATGGCATTCCTGAAGGCACGCAACTCCGACCTCGATCCGCGCTTCGAACATATTGCCGCCGATTACCTGCGGCTGGGCGAAGGCCTCGGCGTCCGCTGGGACTACGCATTTTTCCAGATGTCGCTGGAGACGAACGCGCTTTCCTTCAAACGTGAAGCGGGCCGGCGCGGCGACGTCAAAGCCTCGCAGAACAATTTTGCCGGTCTCGGGGCCACGGGCAACGGCGAGCCGGGCGAGAGCTTCAAGGACGTCCCGACCGGCGTTCTCGCCCATCTGCAGCACATTCTCGTCTATTCGGGCGAAGAGGTCGATGACCCGGTCGCCGATCGGACGCGCAAAGTCCTGCAGTGGGGCGTCCTCAAATCATTCCAGAAAAAGATCAAGGGCCCGATCACCTATGCGCACCTGGCGCAGAAGTGGGCCACCAGCACTGACTATGCCGATCAGATTGAAACCCAGGCCGCCCGCTTTTACTCGGATTTCTGCAAACGCCCCGAGCCCCAGATCGCCGACGCGGCCGCCGCTAAGTCGGCCAAGCTCACGGGCGCCGAGCTCGCGCGCCGCGCCATCGATGAAGGAAAAGCTGCTGACGTCACCAAGAAGTCCGGTCTTGGTGTGGCGAGCCTAGGCAAAGGCGCAACGGCCCTTGCTGGGGCCGATCCAGTTCCCAATGCTGCTCCCGAGAGCAAGGCCGCATCAGCGCCGCCATACGCGCTGTTGAATGCGGCAAAAGCCCAGCCGGAACCCCCAACCGAGGCTCAGTCCGGCGGGAAAGCCGATAAGAAAACCACCGAGAAAGCTTCTAAGGCCGACAAGATCGCGACGAAGAGCGATAAGCTCGACAAAACAGACAAAACAGACAAAACAGACAAAACAGACAAACCGGAAAAAGCTGAAAAACCCGAACATTCGGCCGCCACGTTCCAGACCGCATCGGTGACCGGACAGGCGAAGCAGCTTGCGCTCCCCAGCGCTGGAACCAAGTGCCGCGTCTGGACGGCAAGCTACGGCGGCCAGCGCGCGATCATCATCCGGGTCGAAGCCGACCGGGCTGTGAACTATACGGTGCTCGACGTCAACGAAGGGTCGGAGAAGCGCGAGGCGGAAGCCTACATCTCGGCTTACGCGAAAGGCGGCGAGATCGCCGGCGAGTTTTCCAGCCAAACGCAAGCGCTCGAGAAAGCCTTCGAGTTCTGTCCTGAAAGCTGACGTGAGCGGGGCCGGTGTACGATCGGCCGTCGGAACTTCGGGATGTTAGCATGGGGTGCGCCATGGTCGGGGGGTCGCTTGAGCCGTGGAGGCAAAGACTTAGGGCAGCCTCACGCTGCGCCTGCATCCTGCTCGCCTTGCTGATCGCGGCTTCTGGCGCGTCATCGGCGCAATCGCAGACCCTGCCCGAGATCCGCCTGACCCAAAGCAATCGCGTCCCCGCCTGCGTCACGCCCGAGCGGCTGATGACGTTCCTGACCGATCGAAATCGCAAGCTCGATGACCGGTTCCGAGACCTCGCCCGCTACTACAAGCAGCACGGGGAGGCCAATCGCGTCCGGTGGGATTACGCGTTCTACCAGATGATCCTTGAGACGAATTACCTGATCTACAAGACCGGCAGCGGCCGCTGGGGCGATGTCAACCCCAACCAGAACAACTTCGCAGGCATCGGTACCACCGGAGGCGGTGTGCCCGGTGACAGCTTTCAGGACGTCTCGTCGGGCGTGCTTGGACAAATGCAGCATCTGATGGCCTACTCGGGCGAGAAGGTCGCCGATCCGATCGGCCGGCGCACTCGCGAGCGGCAGGATGACATCATCGCGCGCTCCAAGGCCCTCGGCCGTCCGGTGACGTTCCGCGATCTCACGCGGCGGTGGGCCGTCGACCCCCGCTATGGCAACTCGATCGAGAGCGTCGCGGCTCGGTTCCGGGCGCAGTTCTGCACGGGCAAGGCCAACGACGACGAGGTCGCGAGTGCCGCCCGGCCAGCGACCTTGAGCGTCGCCCAAACCGACGTCGGAGAGGCCGACGCCGGCGAGGAGCGGCCATCTGGTCGGCGCGGCCGGAAGGGCAAACGCGAGATGCGGCGGGCGAGAGCCGCGAGAGAGACGGCCGAGGCCCGGACCTCGTCGCCTGGTTCCGCCATCGAGGCGACCGGCGCCGGCGCCCTCGAGGGTCGTGCCGGTATCGGCCTCGCCGGCCTCATCGGACCGCCCAGGCTCGCGCAGCGCCCTACGTCCTGCAAGGTCTTCACGGCCAGTTACGGCGGCGAAAAGAACGTGCTCATCCGGGCCATCGTCGACGCCGAGATGCACTATACAGCGCTCCAGGTGATCGAGGGGCATGAGCAGCAGCTCGCGCAAACCTTCATCCGTGAGCATGCGCGCGGCGGACAGCCGCTCGAGCATTATCCCAACCGCGACGCGGCTCTATCCAGAGCCTTTGATCTTTGCCCGTCCGCCGCCCGAGCCGGCAGCGCCAATTAGGCCGCCGTCCGCGCACGCACTTCGGCGGAGGCCCAGGTCCCTCGCGACACGTCTTTCGACCAAGCGATACACCCCGGTGTCACCGGGCCTTGGCAAACGCCGCCATCAGCTCTTTAGAGGCTGCTGCCTCGCGGATGAACTTGAACGCGCCCTCGTCCTTCATTTCCCGGCCGGCTTTGAGAAACGCCGCCATCGCGTAACGTGCGATACTGCCGCCGACGCTGATGCGCTTGACCCCGGCC
>JBKJYG010000057.1:0-8517 GCA_046715905.1 Hyphomicrobiaceae bacterium
CAACGCGACGCGGAGGCATCCGGCGTGTTCGGCGTTCCGAGCTTTCTGCTCGACGACGGCAGCCTCTATTGGGGCCGCGAGCATCTGCCTCGCATCGAGGAACTGCTGCGCCGCCGTGTTTGATGCAAATGGACTGCCCACCCCTGAAAGCATCGAAGTAAAACGGTAAGTTAGGATTGCGAGGTTGCCGGCACCATGTCTGCTTGTAGCCCGAAGCGGAATTGTCCTTGATGTTGCAAAGCTGGTGCTTCGGGAGCAAGGTGGTGTCGTGCGGCTTCAAACTATGCTGCTCTGTCAGCCAATTCGAGAAGTTGAGCACCGACCGCTGATCGACCCCACCTTCAATGGTGCGAGCCCAAAATGGGACCTCAAACGACAATTGATAAAAAGCGGGGAATTCTCGAGTTGAGAATGTTCCTTTTACTCACGGTGCTACTTGCCCCGGTGCTTGCGGTAACGACCATAGGCGGATACGGCCTGGCCGTCTGGACCTATCAGATGATTGCAGGCCCTCCTGGAACGCCAGCAAAAGGCAACGCGCCGGTCCGTACCCACAAAAATCCGACATTCCCATGAGTGACCACATGCACACCTCGCGCCGCGCTTTCATGGGCGGACATTCGAATAGCAACGATCCTGATCGAGTTTCAGTGAATTGTGAAACCATCGAGATCGTCAGCCTGATTGTGAACGCGTGGCCGCAGCATCTGGATGAGGTTGCCGCAGCCATATTGGCACTCGGAGGCACAGAAATTCATGGTCACGATCCAAAAGGCAAGTTGATTGTGGTCATGGAGGATACGAGCCAGGGTGCGATCGGTGCCAAGACCAATGTGATCTCCGGCCTGCCGAATGTGCTGTCCGCCGTGATGGTCTTCCAGGCCACCGACACGAATGAAGCAACAGTCTGAGAGGCGGGACATGACCGAGAGTACGATCGACCGCCGCCAGATGCTGAAGGCGCAAGCCGCCCTGGCTGCATCGACAGCTGCCGGTTTAGCGGTGCCTGCAAGTGCTCAAGTCGTCACGGCGCGCGCACAGACGGAACTGGCTTGGAACAAGGCTCCATGCCGGTTCTGCGGTACGGGATGCGGCGTGATGGTTGCGACGAAGGAAGGCCGTGTTGTCGCAACGCACGGCGACGTCAAGGCGGAGGTTAATCGCGGCCTCAACTGCGTCAAGGGCTATTTCCTCTCCAAGATCATGTATGGCGAGGATCGGCTGACACGACCTTTGCTGCGCAAAAGGAATGGCACGTACGACAAGACCGGTGAATTCACGCCGGTCTCCTGGGACGAGGCCTTCGACGTGATGGCCGAAAAATTTAAGGCGGCCCTTAAGAAACAGGGCCCCTCCGGTGTCGGGATGCTCGGCTCCGGCCAATGGACCGTGTGGGAAGGCTACGCGGCATTGAAACTGTTCAAAGCCGGTTTTCGAACAAACAACATCGATCCAAATGCACGCCACTGCATGGCTTCGGCTGCGGCGGGATTCATGCGTTCGTTCGGCATCGACGAGCCTATGGGGTGCTACGACGATTTCGAGGCGGCCGACGCGTTCGTTCTTTGGGGATCGAACATGGCCGAGATGCATCCGATTCTGTGGACGCGCATCACCGATCGTCGGCTCTCCTATCCGCACGTCAAGGTCGCGGTGCTCTCGACATTTGAACACCGCTCGTTCGAACTCGCCGACATCCCAATGGTTTTCAAGCCGCAGACGGACCTCATCATACTGAATGCCATCGCGAACCACATCATCAAGACGGGACGCGTCAACCAGGATTTCATCGGTAAGCATACCATCTTCAAGCGTGGCCAAGTCGACATCGGCTATGGTTTGCGGCCCGAGCATCCGCTGCAGCGGCAAGCCAGCGGGGCCAACAAACCTAACGACGCGACCGACATAACGTTCGACGAATTCGCTGCGTTTGTGTCCGATTACACCCTGCAAAAAGCAGCAGACGCGTCGGGCGTGCCGCTCAACCGTGTCGAGGCACTGGCGGAACTCTATGCAAACCCGAAGACGAAGGTCATGAGCCTGTGGACCATGGGGTTTAACCAGCATACACGCGGGGTGTGGGCCAACAATCTCGTCTACAATCTGCACCTTCTTACGGGCAAGATCTCGGAACCGGGCAATAGCCCGTTCTCGCTCACTGGCCAACCGTCCGCCTGCGGGACCGCACGAGAGGTCGGCACATTCACCCACCGGCTGCCGGCTGATATGGTGGTGACTAATCCCAAGCACCGGGCAAAAACGGAGAAAATCTGGAAACTCCCCGAGGGTACGATCCCAGACCAACCTGGCTATCACGCCGTGTTGCAGAGTCGGATGCTGAAAGACGGCAAGCTCAATGCGTTCTGGATACAGGTCAACAACAACCTGCAAGCAGGTGCCAATATCCATGAAGAGACCCTGCCTGGATATCGCAATCCCGACAATTTCATTGTCGTGTCGGACGCGTACCCGACTGTGACCGCCCTTGCGGCAGACCTCATTCTTCCCGTTGCGATGTGGGTCGAGAAAGAAGGAGCTTACGGCAACTCCGAACGGCGCACCCATTTTTGGCACCAGCTCGTCAAAGCGCCAGGTGAAAGCCGGTCCGATCTCTGGCAACTGATGGAATTTTCCAAACGCTTCAAGGTCGAGGAGGCATGGCCGCCGGAGCTGATCGCCAAGAAGCCCGAGTACCACGGCAAGACACTATTCGATATTCTCTTTCGCAATGGTCAGGTCGACAAGTTTCCGGTGAAGGACATCGAAGCCGGCTTCGACAACGACGAGGCGAAGTATTTCGACTTCTATGTGCAGAAAGGGCTGTTCGAGGAATACGCGGAGTTCGGTCGAGGACACGGACACGACCTCGCTCCGTTCGACACCTACCATCAGGGGCGCGGGCTACGGTGGCCGGTGGTCGACGGCAGGGAAACACGGTGGCGCTTCCGCGAGGGTCAAGACCCTTACGTCAAGGCCGGAAAGGGTTACGATTTCTACGGCTTTGCCGATGGTAAGGCGCGGATTTTTGCGTTGCCTTATGAGCCGCCGGCCGAGAGCCCCGATACCGGCTATCCGTTCTGGCTGACCACCGGTCGTGTGCTGGAACATTGGCATTCTGGCTCAATGACGCGGCGCGTTCCCGAACTGCACAAAGCGATGCCGAATGCGCTCTGCTTCATGCATCCCGATGACGCGAAGGAATGGCAGCTGTGGCGTGGCGAGGAGGTGAAGATATCCTCGCGCCGCGGTTCCATGCGTACACGCATAGAAACAAAGGGACGCAACAAGCCGCCGCGCGGCGTGGTGTTCGTGCCTTGGTTCGACGAGAGTCAACTGATCAACAAGGTTACGCTCGACGCCACCGATCCGATCTCGCTGCAGACCGACTTCAAGAAGTGTGCTGTCAAGATCGAGAAGGTGTGAGGCGGGCGATGCGGATATCAAGTCCCCTCTTGCGGACGGTGTGCGGGGGGCTGGCTTTGCTTACCATCGGCGGCATCGCCAGCAGTCAGACCGGCTCTGGAGGAATACGCTCGGGATTGCGCGGTAACACCCCTTTACATGAAGAAGGCCCGGCGCCGCGAATGCTGCCGCAAGCCAATACAGATGTGCGCGAGGTCCGCAGCTACCCCGAGCAGCCTCCGATCATCCCCCATACCATCGAAGCCTACCAGCTCGACGCCAACGTCAACCAATGCCTCTCCTGCCATGCCCGCTCGCGGATCGGGGAGTCGCAGGCACCGATGGTGAGCATCACGCATTTCATGGATCGTGATGGCCAAATCCTGGCCGGCGTTTCCCCACGCCGGTATTTCTGCAGCCAGTGTCACGTCCCGCAGCACCCCGTGAAGGTTCCGGTCGCCAACCGCTTTATTGACGTCGACGCGCTGCTGGCCAATCCCCCGTCCGGAGCAAAGTGATGGGCGAAGCGGACCAGGACGGCTCGGGGCCAGCAGGTAAGAGGACGACGGCGTGGCGGCGGTGGCGCCAACGGGCAACGACCTCGTGGAGCCGCACCGAGTGGCTTCGGGAGCAGTTTGCCATCCATTGGGCCATTCTGATGTCGCCCAGCAGGACGCTGAGCCTCGGGTTCTTGACGATCGGTGGGTTCCTGGCCGGCATCCTGTTCTGGGGAGCGTTCAATACAACGCTCGAGGCAACGAACACCGAAAAATTCTGCGTGAGTTGCCACGAGATGCGCGAGAACGTTTTTGCGGAGCTGAAGTCGACGATCCACTATTCGAACCGGTCGGGTGTCCGCGCGACTTGCCCCGACTGCCACGTGCCACACAATTGGACGGACAAAATCGGCCGCAAGATCCAGGCATCTAAGGAAGTTTGGGGCAACATCTTCGGTACCATCAATACGCGAGAGAAATTTCTTGATATGCGCTTGACCCTGGCGCAGCACGAGTGGGCGCGGCTGAAAGGCAACGATTCTCTGGAATGCCGCAATTGCCATGGCGCAGAATCCATGGACATCTCCAAACAGAGCCAGCGCGCCGCATCGGCACATCAGCGGTTCCTGTTCACAGGCGAGAAGACCTGCATCGATTGTCATAAAGGGATCGCGCATCGCCTGCCGAAAGGGGCCTATGACTTCGGTCTCGCGCAAGACACCGCGGATCAGTAAGAGCTAACTGAGCGATGATCTGGCCCACTTGTCGTGACCACCCGTATCATAAAGCAGTTGGACCGTTGTCCCTTGTTCTTCGATCGCGGCCTGCTCGCCGACAGGGTCGGCAAGGCCGCATGGCTGCTGCGCCCGCTGACTGATCGGATCGGCGCACAAATGATTGCCGGCAGCGTGGTCCACGCCAACGATACGCCCGTGCGTGTACTCACGCTTGGCAAAGGCCGAACTCGGCGCTCTGGGTTGTGCCTTCACCTGCCAAGTCTGTTCGGGGCATCTAGCCCGGTCACC
The DNA here is from genome assembly GCA_046715905.1 of Hyphomicrobiaceae bacterium. Taxonomy (GTDB): domain Bacteria; phylum Pseudomonadota; class Alphaproteobacteria; order Rhizobiales; family Hyphomicrobiaceae. Next base: position 4,925 of record JBKJYG010000057.1, read on the forward strand.
GCGCCAGCAGGAACACCAAGACGATGTCGAGTGTCAGGGCCGCGATCGCGATGGCGCGCCAAAAGGCGACGGGGTTGCGCTCGATGAGGGGGCGTGGGCGGTCGTAGCCGAGGGCGATGTTCGGGCGACGGAGGTCCTCCACCAAGGCCGAAAGCGCTTCGGTACGCTCAGTTGGTTGCTTGGCGACGGCTTTGGCGAGCGCCGCGTCCACCCAGTCAGGGACGTCGCAGCGCCATAGTCCGGCACGCGCGTAGTTCAGCCGGGACACGTCGCGTGACGTGGCGAACCCCCGGCCGTAGGGCAGGCGACCCGTCACCAGCTCATAGGCGATGGCACCGAGTGAGAAAATGTCGGCGCGGTTGGTCGGCCGCTCGCCCGAGTGATACTCGGGCGCTGTGTAGTCGACAGTGCCAGCAAGGTGGAGTTGGCCGATGCCGCCCGTCCACTCGTCGAGGCCTGCCGCATGCGCCGAGCCGAAATCGATGATTTTCACGAGCCCGTGCCGGTCGATCATCACGTTCTCGGGCTTCAAATCTTGGTGCAGGATGTCTTTCCTGTGGAAGGCGCGTAGCCCCTTGGCGATTTGCTCGACGATGCCGCGCACCGTCTCGAGATCCGGACTCGGATTGTCGATCATCCATTGGCGCAGCGTTTGTCCATCGAAGTGCTCCGTAATGATGTAGAGATGACGCCTCGGACGACCTGCGGGAAGAACTTTCAGGACATGCGGGCTTGCAACCAGCCGGCCGATCCACTCCTCGCGTGCAAACATCTCGATGTAGGCGGGATCGTCTTCGAAGTTGACCGACGGCGTCTTGAGCACGGCGGCGGCGCCCGAGCCCATGTCCTCGGCAAGGTAGACCTGAGTGCGTTTCGAAGCGTGCAGTTCGCGCACGATGCGGTAGCCGTCGAAGATCATGCCGGGGGCGAGCTCGGGTGGGAACGCCAGCGCGGCGAGCTTGCCAAGGTGCGCTGCCTCATCGGGCCTGCCGGGATCATCGATGCGGATCAGCTGGCAGGTCAGGTTATCGGCGCTGCCGTTGGCAAGCGCGCGCTCTGCGACGGCGCGGGCGACGGCATCGAGATCGGCAAAGCCGGCGGTGAGCATCGCCGCGAGATCGATCGTGGCCACATGATCATGCACGCCGTCCGTCGTGAGGAGCAGAGTGTCGCCGGGCTCTAGCGGCTCCGCGCAATAGTCGACCTCGATGTGCTGGTCCGCACCCAGTGCGCGGGACAGCGCGCCACCGGTCCGGGTCGCGGTGCGTCTGTGATCGCGAGTGAGAGGCTCGAGTCTGCCGTCGCGCAGTCGGCTTATGCGGCAATCGCCGACATGGAAGATGTGAGCCGTGGCGGCCTTGATGACGATGCCGGAGAAGGTGGTCATCAGTCCGCCATCACGGTGCTGGCCCTGCGCGTTGAGCCACGCGTTGGTGGCCTTGAGGATGGCTCCCGCCGACTTCTTCACAGGCCACGAGGGTGGCGTTGCATAATAATCGTCGAGAAATGCCTTGACGATCGACTCGCTCGCCACTTTTCCCCCCTCGCTCGAGGACAGGCCGTCGGCGATGGCGATGGCGATGCCGTGTGTGGTGGCGAGCGCGGCCGACGGCACGACGAGGCCGTAGGAGTCGTCGTTGCGCGCCTTGGCGCCGGCCATCGAATGCTGGCCAACGCTGATCTTCGCTCCCGCGCTCACATTCTTCTGCTTCACGTCACGTCGATCATAACGATGCTGCCGTCCGGCATCTCCTCGGTGATCTGGCCCTTGGGCTCATCGATGAAGCTCCACGTCAATGCCATGCCGACCACTGCCGATGCCGCGGCGATCTGAAAGAATGCCGCGACATCGACGCCGGCGTAGATGGTCAGGAACAGTACCCCGCCGACGTTGCCGAAGGCGCCGACCATGCCGGCGATTTGGCCCGTGAGGCGCCGCTTGATAATCGGCAGCATGGCGTAGATCGCGCCATTGCCGGCATTGACGAAGAGGGAGCACGCGAATGTGGCGGCGACAGCGAAGGCGATGCCCGTCGCCGTCCCCATGAAACTCATCGCCATATAACCCGCGGCCGTGCCGGCAAGGCACCAGATCAATACGCGGCGGCGCCCATAACGGTCACTCAGCCAGCCGCCGGCTGGTCGCGCGAAGAACGTCGTCATGCCGAAGCTGGCGCCGAGGAAGCCAGCCATTGTGAGAGAGAGGCCAAACGTGTCTTTGAAAAAAAGCGGGAGGATCGACACGACAGCCAACTCCGAACCGAAGGTGATCATGTAGGCGGCGTCGAGCACGGCGACCTGAGTGAAGCGGTAGCGATGGATCGGGGCGACGGGCTTTTCGAGGAGCCCGCGGTTGATGCGCCAGGTGTCGACGAGCTGCAAGGCGTAGAGGGCGGCAAGGGCGCCATAGATCGCCAATTCGCTGACGCGCGGCATGAGATTAAGGCCATCGGGGCCAAGCTTCCAGGCGAGTACAGCGAGGGCGAGCACCAGAGGTGCCTGCATCAGGGCATAAAGCACGAGATCGGAGACGCTCGTCACCTCCATGGAGCCGGCCTTCTTGGGGCTGAAGTAGGTCGAGCCCTTCGGCGTATCGGTGACCAAGGCGTAGTAGACCACGGCATAGAGTATTGCGATCACACCCGTCAGGCCAATGGCAAAGCGCCAACCTTCCGCGCCGCCGAACAGCAGGGCAATGGTCGGCAGTGTGACTGCCGCCGCCGCCGAGCCGAAGTTGCCGAGCCCAGCGTAAAGGCCCTGGGCGTAGCCGGTCTCCTTGGCCGGGAACCATTCGGCGATGATGCGGATGCCGACGACGAAGCCGGCACCGACGAAGCCCAGCAACAGCCGTGTCACGGCCAGCATCTCGAACGAGGTTGCAAGCGCAAAGGCGATGCACAACACCCCCGAAATGGCGAGCAGGCTCGCGTACATCAACCGGGGTCCGAGCTTGTCGACCAGGATGCCGACGCCGATGCGGGCGGGAATGGTCAGCGCCACGTTGATGATCAGAAGCGCCGAGACCTGCTCCTTGCTGAGCCCGAAGGTTTCGCGGATGGCCGCCATCAGCGGCGCGTGATTGAACCAGACGACGAAAGTGATGAAGAACGCCAGCCAGCTCAGGTGGAGCACCTGCATCTTGGGCTGTCGACTGAACAGGCGCAGGGTCCCGACGTCGGGCGTGCTCATGGCGTGTCCCCCCTGGTGCTTCGCTTTAACCACGAGACAAGGGCAAGGGTCGTGCCACGTTCGTTGAAACTTGTGCGACGCGTCAAGAGTATGAAATCGCGCAAATATTGCGAAAGAACCAACATATGGCAAAGCAACAAGCTGCACAAAATTTAGTCTATTGAGGGCGAGATGCCCATCAATTGTGCAATGCACAAGACAAACGCGATTTGCCCGACGGAGCATAAGTGACAGTGTTATTTGAGCTCGATCAACGGACTGAGCCACTCGCGTGCGGTCCGAATGAGTTGGCACAAGCCTTGCTGTCGTTAACTGTGTGCACCGCAGCGAATTCGGGAGCGAGCACGATCGATAGGCGGGGAACTCGATGACCGCGGATACGAAAAAGCAGAGGCTTGTCGTCA
>JBKJYG010000058.1:0-6381 GCA_046715905.1 Hyphomicrobiaceae bacterium
GCGCTGTGTTGCGCGCTGGGAGAGGTCCGAGTATGAGTGGCCGACCACTGCGATCGTTGCTTCGTCACGGGGGCGCGGGCGCTTCAATTTGCGGAGTCATCGACGTTTGCCGGGTCACGCAAGCCTCGCGCCAGAGCCGACGTCTCTGCTATGGGGCGGTCGGCTCGAAAGCCTGCACAGGAAGGCCCATGACAACCGTGGTGATGAAGTTTGGCGGCACATCGTTGGCCAACGTCGATCGCATCCGAAACGTGGCCTGCCACGTCAAGCGGGAGGTTGAGGCTGGCAACAAGATCGCTGTCGTTGTGTCGGCGATGTCGGGCACCACCAATCAACTCGTTGCCTGGGTTCGCGAGGCGTCGATGCTGCACGATGCGCGCGAATACGATGCCATCTTGGCGTCGGGTGAAAACATCACGGCAGGTCTGTTGGCGATCGTCCTGCAGTCCATGGGCATCACCGCGCGGTCTTGGCAAGGATGGCAGATCCCGATCGTCACGGATCTGGCGCACGGGTCGGCGCGCATCATTGCCATCGAGGGTCGGACGCTCCGTGAGCGGCTGGACAGCGGCGAAGTTGCCGTGATCACGGGCTTCCAAGGTTTGGAAAAGGACCGCAATCGTATCGCCACCTTGGGCCGGGGCGGTTCGGACACGAGCGCCGTCGCCATCGCCATAGCCTTGCGGGCTGATCTTTGCGATATCTACACCGACGTGGATGGCGTCTACACGACCGATCCGCGGATCGTACCCAAAGCCCGCCGGATGCCAAAAATCTCCTATGAAGAGATGCTAGAGATGGCTTCGCTGGGGTCCAAGGTGTTGCAAACGCGCTCGGTCGAGCTCGCCATGGTCAATCGATTGCGAACGCGTGTGCTCTCGAGTTTTGTTGCACCCGAGCAGATGAAGGCGGCGCATCCCGAGAGTTGGGACGAGATTGGAACCATTGTTTGCGACGAGGAAGAGATTGTGGAATCGCACGTCGTCAGCGGCATTGCCTATTCGAAAGACGAAGCCAAGATCACGCTGCGCCGGATTCCGGACAGGCCAGGGGTAGCGGCCGGTGTGTTTGGCCCCTTGGCCGACGCCAACGTCAACGTCGACATGATCGTCCAAAATCTCTCGGCCGACGGCCGCTACACGGACATGACGTTCACTGTGCTGGAATCGGATCTGCCGCGCGCCCTGGAGGTGCTTAAAACCTCCCACCAGTCGATTGGCGATTTCGAAGTCGACAGCTCAGCCGATGTGGTGAAAGTCTCGGTGATCGGCATCGGCATGCGCAGCCACGCCGGTGTCGCCGCCGAGATGTTCAAAGCTCTGGCGGACAAAGGTATCAACATTCTCGCGATCACGACGTCCGAAATCAAGATCAGCGTGTTGATCAATTCCGCATACTCAGAGCTTGCGGTCAGGACCCTGCACTCTCTCTATGGGCTTGACGCCGACTGACGTTGTCGCAGGGCAACTCTCGCAGCATCAGCCGACTACCATCGGCGGTGCTCACATTGGCAACGACCACCCGCTTCGCTGGGTTGTGCCCGACGCCGATTGGATGGCAGTAGAGATGGTGAAAAGACCCATCGAACCGCAGGTCATTGCCACCGCCGAGCCGGCGTTGCGACTCATTTTGCGCCGGCTGCGCGGGATCATGAGTGAGACCGACGACGGCCAGCGCCGCCTCGACAAAATTGTGCGTCACATCGCCGGTCTGATGGTGGCCGAGGTTTGCTCGATCTATCTGCGGCGCCGCGATGCCTCACTCGAGCTGTTCGCGACCGAGGGCCTCAACCCGTCCGCCGTCCACCATACCTTCATGAAGCGGGGCGAAGGCCTAGTTGGCCGTTGCGCCGAGCTGGCCGTGCCCGTCAACGAACCCGACGCGCAGAAGCACCCCGCGTTCTCGTTTCGACCTGAAACGGGGGAGGAGATCTACCACTCCTTTCTGGCGGTTCCGATTTTGCGCGGCGGCGAAATCCTTGGCGTTCTCACGGTTCAGAACAAGACCCCGCGCGAGTATTCCGAGGAGGATGTTGAGGCGCTTCAGACCACGGCCATGGTGCTGGCTGAGCACTTGTTCTCGGGTGCGGTGGCGGGAGCACACATCCCCGAGCTGAGCCGCAGTCAGGCTCACGTCATCACGGGCCAGCCGATGTCGGAGGGCTTGGCCCTGGGGCACGTCGTCTTTCATGAGCAGCGTGTCGCGGTCACCGACCTAACGACGGACGACGCCGATGCCGAGCGCTTGCGACTGAGCGGCGCCATCAGCGAACTCAAGGCGGCCCTCGACGAACTGATCGACCATGCCGACCTGGCGCGTGAGGGCGAGCACCGGGATGTCCTGGAAGCCTACCGCATGTTCGCCAACGACCGCGGCTGGCAGCGCAGGATGATCGAAGCCGTTGACGCGGGTCTGACGGCGGAGGCTGCCGTGGAGCAGGTGCAGAACCGAACCCGCGCGCGCATGCTCAGGCAACCTGACCCCTTTTTTCGCGAGCGGGTGCGCGATCTGGACGACCTGTCAGATCGCCTGCTGCGCGTTCTGACGGTTCAAAAATCTGGTCGCTCCGTGAAGGTCGATCTGCCGCACGACGCCGTGCTGGTGGCTCGGACCATGGGCGCGTCGGACCTCCTTGATTATGATCGCACGAGGTTGCGGGGCCTTGTGATCGAGGATGGCAGCGGTCAAAGCCACGTTGCCATCGTCGCGCGCGCGCTCGGCATCCCGGCCGTCGGGCAGGCGCACGGTGCCATGGAACGCGTGGAGCGCGCCGATCCCATCATCGTGGACGCCGAAACCGGTGAAGTCTACATCCGGCCGACCAGTGAGATTATCCAAGCCTACGCTGACAAAGCCCGTTTTCGCGCCCGCCGGCAGCGCAAATACCGGTCTCTCAAGGGGACTCCGGCCATCACCCGCGATGGGGAGCGCGTGTTCCTGAACATCAACGCTGGCCTACCCGTCGACATGGCGCACCTTGAGGAGAGCGGCGCCGATGGCATCGGGCTGTTTCGGACCGAGCTGCAATTCATGATCGCTGCCTCGTTTCCCAGGCTCGAGCGCCAGACGCATCTGTATCGGTCAATCATCGATGAGGCGGGCGGCAAGCCCGTCGTGTTCCGGACGCTCGACATCGGCGGCGATAAGGTGCTGCCCTACCTGCGCCATGTGCCAGAGCCCAATCCCGCTCTGGGCTGGCGCGGCATTCGCCTGGCACTCGACCGTCCGGCCCTCTTCCGTACTCAGGTCCGTGCTCTGCTCCGGGCGTCGGGACGGCGAACCCTCCGCATCATGGCGCCGATGGTCACGGATTATTCAGAAGTCATGAAGTTGCGCGAGCTTATCGATCGGGAAATCGATCTGGCCCGGCACCGCGGCGCCGACACTCCCGACCGTGTCCACTTCGGCATCATGCTCGAGGTGCCGGCACTGCTCTTCGACCTTGACCGCGTGCTCCCGAAGGTGGACTTCATCTCCATCGGCAGCAACGACCTGTTCCAGTACCTGTTCGCCGCCGACAGGGAGAACCACCGAGTTTCGGGGCGCTACGATGTGCTGACGCAGTCTTTCCTGCGCGCCCTGGCCGGAGCCCAGGCGGCGGCGGCAAGGCATGCCGTGCCACTGACCATCTGTGGGGAGATGGGCGGTCGGCGGCTCGAGGCGATGGCCTTGATCGGACTGGGCATTCGCTCCTTGTCCATGGCGCCAGCCAACGTTGGTCCGATCAAGGAGATGGTGCGGTCGCTGGACGCCTCGCGGCTGGCCACTCATTTGTCGATGCTGCTCGAGGAGCCCCGCCGCGAGGCTCGCCCCGGCGCCGAAGCCCAGACCAGCTTACGGGAAGCCTTGCGCAGCTTCGCCGAAAACGAGGGCATTGAGCTCTGAGCGCCGCGGCCGCCGCTACGCCGGCCCTTCCCGACGCCGATAACGGGCCTCCCGCCAGCAAAGCCCTTGCTCAATTGCCTGCTCACAGCCTATCCATCGCTCGGACATGGCCCAGATTCCCCCTGTAAAGCTCGATCGCCTGATCGCGCGCTGGAAATTGATTCAAGCCGAGCTCAACAAGGGCCCGGGACAGGCGGAGTTTGTCGCTCTGTCTCGGGAATTCTCAGAGCTTGATCCCGTCGTGATCACGATCAATCTGCTGCGGAAAGCCGAGCGGGAACGCGACGATCTCGATCTGATCTTGGCCGATGGCGGCACGGATCGCGAGATGACGCAGATGGCTCGCGAGGAGCGTTCGGCGCTGGATGCCCGCATTGAAGGGCTCGAGCATGAGCTTAAGGTTCAGCTCCTGCCCAAGGATGCAGCGGATGATCGCAGCGTCATCATCGAGGTGCGTGCCGGAACGGGGGGTGACGAGGCGGCGCTGTTTGCCGCCGATCTGTTTCGCATGTACGCGCGCCACGCGGATCTGCATGGTTGGAAGATCGAAGTCGTCAGCCTGTCTGAGAACGATCTCGGCGGCTACAAGGAGGTCGTCGCCTCAATCACCGGCAAGGGCGTCTTTGCCCGATTGAAGTTTGAATCCGGCACGCATCGCGTGCAGCGCGTTCCGGTGACCGAGGCCGGCGGCCGTATTCACACCTCGGCTGCGACGGTGGCCGTCCTTCCCGAGGCTCAGGAGGTCGATGTCGACATCCGGCCTGAGGACCTGCGCATCGACACCATGCGCGCGGGCGGGGCCGGGGGCCAGCACGTCAACAAGACGGAGTCGGCTGTTCGCATTGTCCACCTGCCGACCGGCCTGATGGTCGTCTCGGCCGAGAAGTCGCAGCATCAGAACCGCCGCTTGGCAATGCAGGTCCTCAGGTCGCGGCTGTTTGAACTGCAACGGCAGAAAGCCGCCGACCACCGGGCGCAGGCCCGCAAGGATCAGATCGGCACCGGCGACCGCTCGCAGCGCATCCGCACCTATAACTTTTCGCAAGGGCGCGTCAGCGACCATCGGATCAACCTGACGCTGCACAAGCTGCCGCAAATCCTCGAAGGCAGCGCGCTCGATGAATTGATCGACGCCCTCGTCACCGAGCATCAGGCCAGCCAGCTCGCGATGCTGAGTGAGAGCCAACGCGCATGAACGGTGACCCTCATCCGTTGCTGGCCAGCCTGCATCAAACGCCGTGCCGAGGACAGGTTCTCCACGCGGTGACCGCCACGTTCCGGCAGGCGGGGCTCGAGACCCCGGGGCTCGATGCCCGCCGGCTGGTGTCCGCGGCAACGTGTTTGCCTCTGGCCGAGCTTCTGGCCTATCCCGAAGCCATGCTGTCCGTGCGCGATCTGCGGACCCTGGAGGCGTTCGCGCACCGGCGGCTCGCATTCGAGCCGGTGTCGCGTATTTTGGGCTGGCGCTCGTTCCATGGTTTTGAGCTTGAAATCAGCCCAGCAACGCTCGATCCGCGTCCAGAGACGGAAACGCTTGTCGAGGGCGTGCTGGCGCTGTCCCGGGCAGGGCGACTTCCGGGTGGTGAGGCGCCGCGCCTGCTGGATCTAGGCACTGGCTCAGGGGCGATTCTGATCGCGTTGCTGGCGGCGTTGCCCGGCGCCCGCGGATTGGGCGTCGACATCAGTCGAGCCGCACTCCAGGTCGCCGAAAGAAACGCCAGCCGGCATGGCGTCTCCAGTCGCTGCGCCTTGGTTCAGGGAGACTGGCTTGAGGGCATCGACGGCGTCTTCGATGTGATTGTTTCCAACCCGCCCTATCTTGAGCGGGCAGCATTGACGGACCTTGCGGCCGAGGTCAGCCGCTTCGATCCGGTGCTGGCACTGGACGGCGATGTCGACGGTTTGGCCGCCTATCGCCGGATTGTGCCCGCCGCCGCCGCAGCGCTGGCCGAGGAAGGCTGGCTCGTGATGGAGGTCGGGGAGGGTCAGGCTCAGGCGGTTGCAGAGCTGTGCCGCCAGACCGGTTCGCTTGAAATCGGCACGGGCCTCGATTGGCGCGATCCGAGTGGCATCGAGCGGTGTGTTGCGTTTCGATCACTTCGGTAACCCTGCCGTAAAAAGAGCTTGGAATCGGACGCCATCCGATATAGCCTCACGGAAACATGCTCAGGCGCTCAGGCCGTCCCGTATCGCGTAACCGCGAATTGACGAACGGAGTGCTAAGCTGGTGGGACCCGACAAAAGCGGACCTTTGGACATCTGTCGAGAAGACGGAACTTTGTCTACGAGATGCCATTGTTGGCTGCGCCACCATCCCCTTGGATAAGTGATCGAGCGCGATTGATGTCCCGGCTGGGATGATTTGCCTGATCCTGGTTGGTCCCTGGCCCGAGTTGAAGACGGCAGGCCGTTGTCTGGAAGTCCGGCCGAACATCTGTCTCACAGGATATAAACGCAACGGACGGACTTAGGGTGGGAGTGAGCGGACCTGCAGGT